>NZ_JBHNYN010000013.1:0-142080 GCF_054960695.1 Vibrio sp. PSi01 | reverse complement strand
GGAAACTTTCCGCAGTTCTATCCCGAAATTTTCTTTTGATTCATACAATAGATTGATATTGGTTGTAGTTGATTAAGTTTAGGCTAAGCCTTAACCAATACATAAGTCGAGGAAGTTACGATGCTGTTTGTGGCTTCCTCTGATTGGATATAACATCTCTAGAATTCGCCATTTTTTACGCTTTTTTTACGCGAACCCTGACTGCGTATCTGATAGAGTCGCTGTTAAGATTTTCTTTCAAATGACTTATATGGCAATGAGTTGGCTACAGAAGCGTTATATTTTATCAGCGTCGGTGTTTGTTCTTGCACTTGTCGTCTCTTTAGGACTTGATCACTGGTTAGGCTCAACCATCGCGGTGTTGCTGATACTCCAGCTTTCTATCGTTGTGATTGCCCTTCAATGTCACTCACGAATAGCTTATGTGGCTGGGGTTGCCGAAGCGGTCAGTTTCAACTTCCTCTTTACCACGCCTCGGTATTCGCTTCAGATGTTCCACCTAGATGACATCATTAACTTACTTGTTTTTATTGTGGTTGCCTTTACCACTAGCCAGCTCGCTGAACGATATCGACGCCAACAAAATGCGCTAGAACAAGTGCAACTACGCCACCAAATTTTGCTCTCCGTATCTCATGATTTGAGAACCCCGCTCGCGGGGATTATAGGCAATCTCACCACTTTCAAAGAATATCAGACGCAACTTCAAGCCAAAGAAAAGGATGAACTGCTCGACAGTGCCATCAAAGAAAGCCATCGCTTACACCAATACATAGAGAACCTTTTGCAAGCGACGAAATTGCAGCACGGCGTGGTTCGCATCCAGAAGCAACAAGAATCCATTGTACATATTGTAAAAAGCGTCATTGGCCGTTTCTCTTCATCCATCACAAGTATTGAGGTTGTCGTCAATGGGGCGGTTTCATTGGTTGATGTCAGTCGGGCTTTGCTAGAGCAGGCGTTATTTAATGTATTAGACAATGCGCTGCGCTATTCCCCCAAAGATAAACAGGTCAGTGTGACAATTTATCAGAGTCAGCAGAATGTGATGATTGATGTCTACAACCAAGGCCAATCACTGCAACCTGATGAAGCAGAACGAATGTTCGAGTTGTTTTATTCGGGCAAGGAAAAAAGAAGTGACGATTCTGGCTCAGGCCTTGGGTTGAGTGTGGCAAAAGGCGTGGTCTCAGCCCATCAAGGTCATATCGAATGTGTAGAACTGCAACAAGGTTGTCTGATTAGGATTTCGCTACCAAGCAGTCAACAAGGAGAGCAGTAGTGAACTACAAAATACTGGTGGTGGATGATGAGCCTCAAATCCAAACGTTTATGCGCATTTCATTAGCGTCTGAAGGCTTTGATTACGTGGGAGCAGACTCGTTAGCCACGGCAAAAGTGCAATTTGAGCGTGTTCAGCCGCATGTGGTGGTGCTCGATTTGGGATTGCCTGATGGTGATGGTATCGAGTTCCTCTCGATGATCCGTCAGTCAAGTAAAACACCCGTGCTCATTCTAACGGCACGCGATCAAGAAGAAGAGAAGATCCGCTTGCTTGAAGCAGGAGCTAACGACTATCTCAGTAAGCCGTTTGGCATTAAAGAACTTATTGTACGGATTAAGGTATTACTGCGAGACTTGGTCAGTGACCATTTTAGCGAGGATATCGTTACTTTTAGTGGGATCAAGTTACAAAAAAGTACCCATCAATGCTGGCTGTACGATACCGAAGTCATTCTGACCAAAAAGGAGTTTGCGTTTCTTGAAATGCTCATGATTACACCAGGGCAACTTGTGAAACAGACAGACTTGTTGAGAGAGGTGTGGGGCGAAAGTCATACCGACGATACCCATTATCTGCGCGTACTGGTTAGCCAGTTGCGCAAAAAACTCAACGACAGTGCAGACGAACAACAGCTCATTAAAACCGAATCAGGGATTGGTTACCGTCTAGTTTCGATGGAGCCACCTCGTGATTAATCTCAAGAACACCGTTCGACTCTTTGTCATGCCCATGCTTTGGATGGGGATTGTGCAAGGTTCATTTGGCTTATTGTCGCTGTTTGTATTTCAAGATCATATTTCAGGTGACTTTTTTCTCCTTCGGCGGTAATGATGCTCTCTGCTTTTTTGTTATCTGTTCTATTGCGAAAAAGTGATCTGCATAAAGTCACGTTTCGAGATGCGTTAATGTTTGCCAGTTTAACTTGGGCATTAACAGGCTTCTTAGGTGCATTGTCGATCCATTTCGTTACCAAAGTCAGTATGACTGACGCAATATTTGAGTCCATCAGTGCCTTAACCACCACAGGTGCCACCATCCTGGCTGGCTTGGACGATATGCCAAAATCTTTTCTCTTGTATCGTCAATTTCTTCAGTGGATGGGTGGGTTAGGCGTGGTGATTTTTGTCGTTGCGGTATTGCCCATGCTCAATGTTGGAGGAATGCGACTGCTTAAAGCAGATACGCCTGGACCAATTAAAGATGACAAGCTTTCGCCCCGTATCAATAAGACGGCGCACTATCTATGGGGTGTCTATTTGGCGATTACCGTTGCGTGTGCGTTGGCTTACTATCTTGCAGGGATGTCGGCTTACGATGCTATTGCGCACAGTTTTACCACGGTTTCAACGGGCAGGTTCTCGACGCATGACGCCAGTATGTGGCATTTTGAAAGTCACCTTATCCTTATGCTATCTAACATTTTCATGATGTTGGGCGCGATCAGTTTTGGTCTTCATTTTCGAGTATTTCGAAGTGGTTTTGCAGGGCTACGTCTGTATGTCTCTGATGAAGAGTCAAGAGTATTTATTCTTACAGCGATTGCTCTCTCCTTTGTTTTTGGCTGGTATATTTTTAGCCATTCTGCCTATGACGATTTTCTTACCTCACTAAGTTTTGCCATGTTCAGTGTCGTCTCATTTATGACCAGCACAGGATTTGGGGCGGCGAATTTGGGCAGTTGGCTTGCGGCAAGCGCTCTCTTTTTGGTGTTTTGTGACTATCTTGGTGGTTGCTCAGGTTCAACCGCAGGGGGCAATAAATTTGTGCGCGATATCATCACGTTTAAAGTGATTCGCCGAGAAATTCGTCAGCTTACCCACCCCAGAGCCATTTTGCCGATCCGTTATCAAGGGCGTGTTGTAACCTCTGATGTGACCAATGCCGTGATGGCTTTTATGTCTCTGGCAGCGCTGACCACCGTGGTGTTCACTTTGCTGATGATGGCAATAGGACTGGACTTTTGGTCGTCTTTTACCGCAGTGGTGGCGTGTATCAATGTGCTTGGCCCTGGTTTTGGCGTGGTAGCAAGCAATTTTCAACCTGTTTCTGATACAGGCATCTGGATATTAAATCTGGCAATGATCCTTGGCCGACTGGAATACTTCACGGTGTTAGCCATAGCCATGTTATTGCCCCACTTTTGGAAAAAATAATAAAGGTATTGTTATGGCACATTTTACTGTCATTGGACTTGGGCGTTTTGGTATCGCGGCCAGTCTTGAATTGATCCATCTAGGACACACAGTGACGGGCGTTGATCGCGACCCAAAAATTGTTGAGAAATATGTCGAGGAGTTAACGCAAGCCATTATTTGTGACTCTACCGATGAGAATGCGCTGCGTGAATTAGATCTTGGCAACAGTGAAGCGGTATTGATCGCGATTGGGGAAGATATGCAGTCAAGTTTGCTTTGCACTTTGGCATTGAAAAATCTCGGTGTTAAAGAGATTTGGGTTAAGGCCAGTACCAAAGCACATCACACCATAGTGTCGAAACTTGGCGTTCGACGTATTATCCATCCAGAAGAGGAAATGGGCGTGCGTGTCGCTCAGGCACTAAACTACCCTATGGTGAATAACTACTTGTCCTTAGGTCATGGCTTGTATGTGGTTGAAATTCATATCAGAGCGTCATTACACGACACACCGATTGGACAAATTCTTGGTGATGCCAAAGGCAGTGTGCAAACGGTTCTCATCAAACGTGAACAAGACGTGCTCAATCAAATTGGTCATGATTTTGTCTTGAAAGCGAATGATATCATTCTGTTGTGCGGCACTCGCGCTGAGCTAAAATACCTCGCTCCAAGGTTGGTGTGATATGGTTCAGTGGCATCCCTCTATCACGCCGATAGAACGTAAACCCAAGTCAGGAAAAAAAATAGTGGGTGCGCCGCCACTAATTTTAAGTGGCAGCTTTTTACTGCTCATCTTGCTGGGTACGGCATTACTCAAACTGCCTATCGCGGTTCATGAGCCTATCACTTGGATACAGAGTTTGTTCACGGCTACCTCAGCCGTAACGGTGACAGGGCTAGTGGTGGTTGATACAGGCACTCAGTTCACCTTATTTGGGCAAGTTGTCATCGCTTTACTCATTCAGTGTGGTGGCCTCGGACTCATGACCTTTGCTATTGTGACCTTGATTGCTTTGGGAGGGAAAATCGGCTTTTTAGAGCGTACCGTCGCAAGAGAAGCATTTAATCAAACCGACTCCTCAACGCTTGTTGCGACCGCTAAATCCGTGCTTATGTTTGCTCTGACCGTCGAACTGGTTGGGATGACCATACTGACCTGGTATTGGAGCGATGAGCTTGGCTGGGCAACCAGTCTATTTCACGGTTTTTTCTATACCATCAGTGCATTTAATAATGCAGGGTTTGCCTTAAGTGCTGATAGCTTAATGCCTTATGTGGATGACCCCGTCGTTAACCTGACGATTACAGGATTATTTATCATTGGCGGGTTAGGCTTTTCGGTTTGGATGGATTTAAAGCGAAACCGTCGCTGGTCAAAGCTGACGGTTTATAGCCGCATGATGATAACGGGAACCGTGCTTATCAATGCCGTGGCATTGATAGCTATCTACCTAATCGAGCGTGATAACCCCAACACCTTAGCGCCACTCAGCGAACTCGGTAAGTGGCTGGCTTCTTGGTTTCAGGCCGTGACTCCACGAACCGCAGGCTTTAATACACTTGCGATTGACCAACTCGAAGATGCAACAACGGCAATTATTCTAGTGCTGATGTTCATTGGTGGTGGTTCGTTAAGTACCGCAAGTGGCATCAAAGTTGTCACCTTTATGGTATTGATTTTATCGACGTACGCTTACTTACGTCGTGATGAGCAAATCCATGTGTTTAAACGTGAAATCGCGAAAGATACGATCAGCAAAGCTCTTGCACTGACGATGATTTCGGTTGTGGTGACGTGGTTAGCCATCTTTGCATTACTGTTGACGGAAAATGCCCCGATGATAGATGTCGTGTTTGAAGCGGTTTCAGCATTAGGTACGGTGGGTTTATCTCGTGGTTTAACAGGTCAGCTTTCCGCATCGGGTGAACTCATTATCATCTTTATGATGTATATGGGAAGATTGGGACCATTAACCTTTGCGTACTTTTTAGCCAGCCCACGCCAGAAAAAACTGCGTTTTGCGGAGACAAAATTAGCCATTGGATAAGTTTTCAAGGCTAACACAAGGAAGTGCTCAAATGCTTAATGAATTAACATTTATTGCAATCTCACAACCGTAAACAGCTTTAATTGCCAGTAGTGCGAATTACTGCGGGTGTCTTCTTATAAAAACTCTCGTGGTGAAAATTAGCTGTGAAGTAGATAAGAAGATTTACGCGTTGTAGACATACAAACTTCATTGCAGGACTACTTGAAATAATCTGAAATATTAGCGTACTCCAGAGATCGTAACTCAGAAATGACCAGAACCTTCACAGATGGCACTTCTCAATTCAGAAGTGCCCTATTATTGGCGAGACCTTTTACTCATTCACACCCTGTTCATGGGCTTTTACCGCACTAAAACTTATCCATTCTTCTCATGTTGTTAATCCCCGAGGTGTTTCAAGGGGTGTAGATTCCACCTTTCCTTCAGCGTTAGCTAACCTTAAGTTCTTTTTCGATCAGTTTGTAGGTGTTGAGGTAGTTTTTGATTTCTTCAGAACTCGCTTTCTGTCGGTTAGGCCAATCAAGCTCACTAATCATTACAGAACCTAGCCCATAAAAGCCGATTCAATAAAGGCAGCTTTCTGCTCAACTGTCGAGACTAAGTCGCGCTGCCAAACAGGTAGAAGCCAATAAATCGGTTTGTCCAAGGAGCTGTCAGCGCCGATGTAAAAATGACCCACTAACGCCGATTTAAAATTGACCCACTTGAGGCAAACTATCCGTTCGTAAATGGACAAAGCGGCGGATTATGATCAATCAGGAGCAACTAGTGGAAATACATGTTTTACATCAGCAAGGGTGCAGCATCCGCCGTATCGCCAAGGATTTGGGTATCTCAAGGAATACCGTTCGTAACTATCTCCGTGATAGAAGCAAAGCCCTCGTGTACCCCGAGCGTCAATCGCGACCAACTAAACTTCAGCCATACCATGACTACTTGCGTACTCGCATTGACGCAGCAAAACCGTATTGGATACCAGCAACAGTCCTACTTCGTGAATTAAAAGCGCTTGGCTATGAGGGCGGTATAACGATGCTCAAGGAGCACATCAAGCAATACAAACCTAGCACGCCAGTCGACCCCGTGGTTCGATTCGAGACAAAGCCTGGTGAGCAGATGCAGGTCGACTTCACTACCATCACGCATTACGGCGTACGTGTTAAAGCCTTCGTTGCAACGCTTGGTTATAGCAGAGCGACCTTCGTTCGCTTTTGCGAGCGAGAGCGACAAGAAGACTGGGTTGAAGGTCTTGAAGAAGCGTTTGAATACTTCGGTGGCGTACCCAAAGAAGTTCTCTTCGATAATGCAAAAGCCATCATGATAGAACGAGATGCTTACGGTGAAGGTGAACACCGATGGAATCCTATGTTGCTCACTGCCGCTAAGAAATACAACTTCAAACCAAGAGCTTGCCGCCCTTATCGCGCAAAGACCAAAGGGAAAGTGGAGCGATTTAACTCTTACTTGAAAAGTAGCTTCGTTACTCCGCTTGCAGCGACACTCAAACAACACGGACTTAAAGTCACCGTCGATGTTCTTAATGGGCATATCGGCGCGTGGTTAGAAACCGTCGCTCACCAACGGATCCACGGTACGACGGGTACAAAGCCTCAAGTTCTCTTAGATGAAGAGCGCTTTACACTTCAACCCCTCACGTCACCGACACGCCTAATGGTACCGCTAACAATGGGTGATAATGTAATGCCAGTTGAGAGCTTCCAACACCCACTCTCAACCTATGACGCGCTGTTGGAGGTACGAGTATGAACCTTCAAATGAATCGCATCGAAGCGGCCTGTGCAGCGCTGAAGTTACAAGCTATAGGTCAGGACTGGCCAAGACTGGCAGAAGTCGCTAATAGTCGTGAGTTCAGCCTAGCCGATTACTTAGAGTCACTTCTCAACGCAGAGCTTGATGCGAGAGCTGAACGCACAAGAGCCACGCTGACCAAATTCGCCAGCTTCCCTATGGAGAAAACATTCGATGACTATGACTTCAAGTTCGCAACAGGCGCTCCAAGAAAACAGCTTAAGGAGCTAACAGGGTTAGCCTTTATTGAGCGAAAGGAAAACGTGATATTACTTGGCCCAAGTGGCGTTGGTAAAAGCCACCTTGCTGTGAGCCTTGGTCAAATAGCGGTTCAAAAGGGTCTAAAGACACGCTTCATCACAGCAGCAGACTTAATGCTTCAACTGTCTACAGCAAAAACTCAAGGCAAGCTTGAAAGCTACCTGAGACGAAGCGTGCTCGCTCCAAAGCTTCTTATCGTCGATGAAATCGGATATCTACCGTTCGGCAGAGAAGAGGCGAACTTGTTCTTCAACGTCATCGCTAAAAGATACGAGCAAGGCAGCATTATCGTGACCAGTAACTTGCCGTTCTCTCAATGGTCAAATGCGTTCGCCGACGATACGACACTGACGGCGGCGTTACTGGATAGACTTCTTCATCACTCGCACATCGTACAAATCAGTGGAGAAAGCTATCGATTACGAGGAAAGAAGGCGGCTGGAACCATACCAACGGTTCTAGAGAATCTATCTGAAAGTAGAAGTTAATTACGTGGGTGGGTCAGTTTTACTTCGGCGATAACGTCGATAAGTGGGTCAATTTTAAACTGGCGTTGACAGAGCATCACTTGGTTCTTTGCCACCACAAATGAGTATTTCTAATGGGCGTGATTCAGAGTTAAATCTAATAATTGATTTTGGTAATCTACTCATCTTATTTCCCTAAAGCACTTTAATAATCAAGCCTTCAGCGATGAAATTAACACTTCACTGCCGACAGGCAGCTTAGCCTTGGGTAAGCATGCTGATAGACTTAAGGTTACATATCAACGCTGTACGTAAAAAATATGTAGTATAATTAGACATATACCTCATTCGTTCCACACAAAGTACCAGGCACAAAAAAGCCTCGTGCTTGGCGAGGCTTTAGTCATCTAAATGTTCTGGATACATCTCGATAAAAGTTTCCTGACTGCCCAACGCCATTAGGGTCAAGACTAACGTCCCGTCTTCATTGTAGTTGTACCCGAGCAAGGTGAGCTGTTTGTTTATCTTAAACTTGTGCACCCTAAGAAAAGACAAATTACCTTTCTTCATCACGCCAATAAAAGGGTTTTCTGTAACCTCTTTCACTGCTTTATCTAGCTCTTGTTTCTGGTTTTTGTGTAGCTTTTTTACAGCCTTGGCAAATGTCGTAGTTTGCTCAATCTTTGTTACTTTCGCTAAATTCATAAGAGGTCGTATTCCCGCGCTCTAATTCGGCATGAGCGATTATTGCCTGTAGTACGAACTCATAGGTTAAGTCAGGGTTATCTTCCATGAGCTTGCCTAGATTTAACAACACAAGAAAAAGATAGCTTCTTGGTTTGAGGGATACCAAGTTACCTAAAGCATAATAGTGTGATATAATTACATTTATATCACACTATGGATGTGGAATTTATTATGGATAGCAAAAAGCTAGTTATCAAACAAAACCAAGTGACGCTGTCACACTTAAAATCTCAAAAAGAAACACAAGAACAGTGGTCAACGCAAAAAGAAACACTCAAACGATTTAAGGTTCAGTTGCCCGACTTAACTGACAGTTTTGCACCTGATTGGCATGAGTTGCCTAAAGTTCTAAAACAACTGCAGGTGTTTGATGACAATCGCGGCGGTCTCAGCACAAACACATTAAAGATGTTGTCCTTCGTACTGCGAAAGTGGGACTATTATTGTAAAGCCGAAGCAATATATAGTTTCCCTATTAATGAACACATCTTATTAAATTGGTTCCGAGCATTAAAAATCGAAGGTGTGAAAATTAATACCCTTCGACAATATCGAGCCCAGTTAAGTTTGTTCCATAAAATAATGGAAATTGAAGACATAACAAAAAAGCTCTCTGTGAAAACCTTTTTCACTTCGCTTCCGAAAGATGAAATGGAAATTACAGGAGAACAACTTATTGATTTACAAGCAAAACCGTTCAAGAAGGTTCATTTAAATAAACTAATGGATACCTGGGGTAACCACAAGTACCCGATGAGGTTCAGAGACTTAACTGTCCTTACTGTTGCTTATGGAACTTTACTACGTGAATCAGAAATTGGGGCTATACGCAAAAAACATATAACGATATTGGATAATCGGGATGTTAACATTGATCGTGTCTCATCGAAAACTAGTATTAGCCCTGAGCCTAAGCGATTAACAGGTCGCTTTGCGTCCATTCTTCGCACGTATTTAATAGAGTATTGTGACAATCTAGAAGACAATGAATATATCTTCAGTTGGCTTACATCAAAAGGCCAGAGGCCAGCGGCGTACAGAGAAACACCAATGTCTGGCATGACCGTTGATAGAATTTACCAACGTGCACATCGATGTTTAGAACAATCAGGTGACGTTGTAACTAGCAAGCGTCATCATCGAGACATCTGGAGTGGCCACTCTAGCCGTGTTGGTGCGCTGCAAGATGGTTATGCCACCGGGTTAAGCCTAACCCAATTAATACAGTTAGGAGACTGGAAAAGTGACAGTATGGTCCTTAGATATTTAAGAGGATTAGATAATGAAAAAAGTCCCAACCTTTTGTTGCAGGATTAACCCACTAAATCATTTCAATATTCACGAAGTACGAATTTTTATATTGAACCGATATTTAGATAAAGCTCGGGGCTATATTAAGAGTGGCTTAAAAGTTGAGTTACTCTCTCTCGAACCAACGATATTATTACCACGAGCAGGTGTTTTTTTAGAAAGCCATTTTAAGTAATCGACTTCGTTTAAAGGTTTAGATATAAAGTATCCTTGGAAAGTATCATAACCCAGTTCTTGTAGAACTTTAAGTTGTTCTAAGGTTTCAACACCTTCGACGATAGGCTGTAGATTTAATACCTCACAGAAAACTAAAATCCCTTTTAGAATACCACGTTCTGTTTCTCTAATTGTATGCCTTATAAACCTCTGATCTACTTTTAGTGTGTTAATTGGTAATTTCTGCAAATATGTTAATGTAGAATAACCAGTACCGAAATCGTCGATAGAAAACGAAACCCCAAACTCTTTACATTTCTTTATTGATTCTGCTGCCGTCTCTATATTGTCGACAGCATGCGTTTCCAATATTTCAACTTCGAGTAATAATAAATTCTTTTCATTTCCCTGTAACACTTTCTCTTTGAGTATAAGAGCAAGTTCTTTAGCTATAAAAGAGTGTGATATATTAATACTTAAAGGGCAGTGATAACCAATTGAACGCCAATGTTGAATTGTATCGAGGGCTTTATTGATAACCCAATTATCAAGGGTGTCTGACAAACCAAGCTTATAGATCTCAGGTAAGAATTGTCCAGGTCCAAGAAGTCCCTTAATTGGGTGATTCCATCTGATAAGAGCCTCACAACCGACTAATGAATTATCCCTAGTACAGACTTTAGGTTGGAAGTGAAAGATAAACTGATTGTCATGTAGACCTCGAAGTATTTCATTCTTAATATTGTGTTCATTTAATTCAATTCTGTCACCTTCATGCAAAAAGTAAACTTGGTTTTGGCCTTGTTGTTTCGCCTCATAAAGGGCAAATTCAGACTGTCTTATTAGTTGTTCAGGTTTTGCGTATGTTTCGTTTGGAAAAGTACTTATACCAGCACAAACGGTAAGTTCGCATTGAGAACCTTTATGCGAAAGATTTAGCGGGAGTTGATTCTTAAAATAAGAAAAGTCATTGTAGACATCATCACTTAGTTTTTCGATAATGATGTAAAACTCATCCCCACTCAAACGAATCACAGCTCCATTTTCTTTTATTAAATTGCTGATTTTAAAGTGAAAATCATTAAGAAATTCATCTCCAAATGTATGTCCAAACTTTGAGTTCACATGTTTAAAATTATCAATATCTATAATAGCGAGAAGGAGTGTTGAAGAAGTATTGACTGCTCGAGACATTGCATTAGACAATTGTGTGTATAAGTCTACTCGATTAATTAGGCCATGTGTAGGGTCAAGGTAAGCGATTTGCTCAATGATTTTTTCTTGTTGTTTAAGCTGTGTAATATCAGTCGATGCACCACATAGAGCATACACATTACCACTTTTATCGAATAACGGCACTTTTCGTGTATTTACTGTTTGTTGTTGTCCAGAATCTCTTCGCCAGTAAGTTTCTATTTCACAATATTCAACACCAGTATCCATAACACTGTTGTCGATAGTATTAATTTCATTAGCTATCTCAGGAGGGAAAAAATCAGTGTCTTTCTTTCCAGATACAGTATCTACATATTGGTTAAACTGCTCACGCATCTTTTTATTAGCATAAATATATTTTCCCTGTCGATTTTTAAGATATATGTAATCATCTACCGTATCTAAAATTGATTTAAGTTTTAGTTGTTCGTTATTAATTATTTTTTGTCTGATGAATACGTATGACAACAATGCAAAGAGTACTGTTACAGCCAACAACAATAATATTGAAATAATATCTTGATTTTTTTTGTAGAAAGATTGAGGTTCATTAATATAAATACTATTAATAGGTAGTCTTTTAATGTCTATGTTATTTTTTTTCAACTGTATAAAATCAAAATATGCAATAGTAGGAGCCTTTGTTATAATATCAGGCAGTTCAATATTATCGATGTTAAGAGTTTTTAAAATCAACTCCCCAGCGATAAAAGCTTGTACCTCATGACTCAAAATAATACCACCAGTAGCTCCTTGACCAATACCATGTTTATATGGATGATATATTGAGGTTTCTGTATTATTAGTAATAAAGGTAAGTGACTCATCAAAACTCAAGTGGCTGCTATTGGAATCTTGATATGCAGATAAAAGTATGATTGGATTTTTTTCCCTGTCTAATAAAGAAAGTTTCCCCGACAATTCTTCCCATGTTAAATATGATAAGTCTAAAACTCTCAGGAATTCGCTTGAGTTATTTATCTTATTTTTTAGCTCCACCAAGTCAGCTTGGCCAGAAGTTGAAGAGTCTACAATAACTGTTAATGTACTAATTCTAGGATGAATAGATTGAATTAATTTGACGTTTTCTTCTAAAGGAGTGTGCTCCATAACGCCTTTGATATCTGAATCGTGAGATAAACTAATCGATTTTTTTTGATCGTTTACTCCCATAAACACTATAGGAAGGCTTTTAAATAACCCTTCCCTGTTATTGATCACAAAGTTTAGCGCGTTGTCATCCGTACTTAGAACTAAGTCATAACTTGTTTTTGATACTTTAAGCTTGTGTGATAAAGAAGCTTTAAAGTTATCTATGTTCGTTTTCCCGGGAAATCTTTTTGAATCCATGTAGTGGACGTCTAGTTCAATATTTTGTCCTTTTAAAGCGTTACTCAACCCTATTTCAATAGATTTATACGAAGGGAAATTTGTGTGATACGAATGTACGACCAAAACTTTCCATTGCTCTTTAGCGTAAAGCGAGTGGCTTAAAATGATGCTTATGATCGTAAGGCATAGCTTAAAATAGCTATTTAATTTCAATGTCAAATCCTTATTCCTGAGCATAGTTAATTGCTTCTCATAAGAGTATAGTTGCATTTAAATGCAACTGCTATTACAGCACATAATATACCACCTATTGATAGTCGAAATCTTGCCAGTATGAACTATCGTTATCGGTGGGATTGATTTATAAAGCCTATCAATGCTTAAAAATTCGATACCAGGGGTCTCCGGTGAAATTGTTGAAGTTGGCGCTAAAGTCTCAAACTGGGAAGTTGGAGATCAAGTACCATACCTGTTCCTATTGAGACCGTACTAAGTTGGTAGTTCTAAGGCGCTTCTGAAGATACCCTCAAGCAAGGAAACGGCTCACCTTCAAGCCTCAGTAGGCACTGCATTCCAGATAAGCCGACTTAACTTGCTATGATTTTTCTTTTAGCATTTCCCGAACCACATAATGCAAAATACCACCATGTTTGAAGTAGGTAGCTTCAGTGCTCGTGTCGATGCGCGATAACAGATTGCAGCGCTTATTCGTGCCATCGGGATAGTTTATAAGCATGGTGTAAGTCTGCCCCGGTTGAATATCTCCTGATAGACCTTCTACAGTTATGGTTTCTTTACCACAGAGTCCAAGGCTTAGCCTGTCGGTACCTTTTGGGAACTGTAACGGTATAACGCCCATACCGATGAGGTTAGAACGATGAATTCGTTCATAAGACTCGGCCACTACTGCCTTCACACCTAACAGTCGGGTGCCTTTTGCAGCCCAATCTCGGCTCGATCCTGTTCCATACTCTTTCCCAGCTATCACAACCAAAGGGGTGTTATTTTCTTGATACTTCATGGCTGCATCGTAAATCGTCATTTGCTCACCGGTGGGTATATACGTGGTATAGCCACCTTCTATATTCTGCAGCATTTCATTTCGAATCCGCACGTTGGCAAATGTCCCTCTCATCATGACTTCATGGTTTCCTCGTCGAGATCCATAAGAATTGAAATCTGTGGACTCCACACCATGAGATTGCAAGTATATACCTGCTGGAGTGTCTGGTTTGAATGAACCTGCTGGAGAGATATGATCGGTCGTAACCGAATCACCCAGTAGCGCTAATATGCTCGCATTCTTAATGTTCTCAATCGTGTCAGGTTGTGCTTGCATACCGATGAAAAATGGTGGCTGTTGAATATAGGTTGATTTGTCGGACCAGGTGTAGACTTTGCTTCTCGGAGCTTTAAGCGCTTTCCAGTTGTCATCACCTTCAAACACTTCGCCGTATTCGTTATGAAACATCTCGGTTTTCACGCGTAACATGGCTTCATCGATTTCTTGCTGAGTTGGCCAGAGATCCTTGAGATAGACGTTATTTCCATTCGCATCAATACATAAAGGGTCTTTAGTTAGGTCAAGCCGCACACTGCCTGCAAGCGCGTACGCGACCACTAATGGTGGCGAGGCCAACCAGTTAGTTTTCACCAAAGGATGAACCCGGCCTTCAAAATTACGGTTCCCTGAAAGCATTGAAGCGACGGTAAGATCGTTATCTATAATGGCCTTTTCTACGACAGGCGGCAAAGGACCGGAGTTGCCAATACAAGTGGTGCACCCATAACCCACTAAGTTAAACCCCAGTTGGTCTAAGCTTTCCTGAAGTCCTGTAACTTTCAAGTAGTCGGTGACTACCTTGGAGCCCGGAGCAAGAGATGTCTTTACCCAAGGCTTGGTTTGCAATCCTCTTTTTATTGCTTTTTGGGCTAGGAGCCCAGCGGCGATCATGACGCTCGGGTTCGATGTATTAGTACATGAGGTGATAGCTGCAATGACTACTGAACCGGGCATAAGATGCGTTTTCACACAGTCGATATCTAAATTGGCATTGCTTATCGGGTTAGCGTTACTGTCGGTACTGTTCTGATCTTCGCTTCGTTTAATTTTCTTATCTTGTTTCTGTGGCGTCACTTCCGTTGTTTTCATGAAAAGGTCGAATGCTGACTTAATATTCTCAAGAGAAACGCGATCTTGGGGGCGCTTCGGCCCGGCAACACTTGCTTCCACTTTGCCCATATCAAGTTCTAGGTGATCAGTGTAAATCGGTTCATGATTTGGCTCGCGCCATAACCCTTGAGCCTTAGAATAAGCCTCAACCAAAGCTATCTGAGATGCTTCTCGGCCGGTAAGCTCTAGGTATTTCAATGTTTGCTCATCGACCGGAAAGAAGCCACATGTTGCGCCATATTCAGGCGCCATATTGGCAATTGTCGCTCGGTCGGCGACGGGCATATCTTTCAATCCATCCCCATAGAACTCGACAAATTTACCAACGACCCCTTTTTTGCGTAACATCTCGGTCACGGTGAGCACAAGATCGGTCGCATTAATGCCTTCACGCAATTTTCCGGTAATTTTGAAGCCGACAACCTCAGGGATGAGCATAGAAACTGGTTGGCCTAGCATGGCCGCCTCTGCTTCTATGCCGCCAACTCCCCAACCTAAAATGCCTAAGCCATTAATCATTGTTGTATGAGAATCGGTCCCTACAAGCGTATCAGGGTAGGCAATCGTTTTTCCGTCGAACTCTTTATACCAGATGGTCTTACCTAGATACTCGAGGTTTACTTGGTGGCAGATCCCCGTTCCTGGAGGAACCACGCGGAAGTTATCAAAAGCTTGTTGCCCCCATCTTAAAAATTCATACCGTTCTTGGTTTCGTTGCATTTCAATACTTACATTATCTTTGAAGGATGAAGTATCACCGAAGCGGTCAACCATCACCGAGTGGTCAATCACTAAGTCAACAGGGGTTAAAGGGTTAATTAATGCAGGGTCTTTACCTGACAGCCGGACCGCTTCCCGCATCGCTGCCAGATCCACTACACTTGGAACGCCAGTAAAATCCTGCATGAGAACTCGAGCTGGTCGAAATGGGATCTCGGTATCAGACCTGCGCGATTTTAACCACTCTGCCATAGCACTTATATGCGTTTTAGTGACAGTAAAAGAGTCTTCATTACGTAAAAGGTTTTCCAGCAGGACTTTCAGACAAAAAGGTAATTGGCTTAGATCGCCTAATGTGCTTTCAGCTTTTGACAGGCAGTAATAGTGATAGTGCTGGCCGCCCACCGTTATCACTGAAAGTGTATTCAAGCTGTCTTTACTCCATTGTTCGCTTGGCATGAAGTGCCTCCTATTATACAGTGCGCAATACGGCTGCTTGTGAGCATATCAACCCTGTTGATTGACCAACCGACGTGTTCTTAATTTAGTATGACAAACTTTAGGAAAAGTGTAGGTCGTTCTATTGAAGAGCTGGGGCAACGTCGATGTTTCGTTGAAATAACGTTGAGTTAATTGATGAATTAATAGGCTTGTTCGATAGTACTAACATAAGTGTGTCATAACCCATTATGAAAATAAAATAAGGTTTTACGCAGCAATGAAAGTAAAAATTGAGAAGATCAATGATGGTGAAGATTTCTTCAACATTCCAGAAATACTGCGAAACGAATTGCAATGGGATGGAGGCGATCAAATCGAAAGGAGGATGTGTTTGTTAAATGGAAGCTATTTGATTCAGCAAGAACGGGCATCTTTCGTGCCCTAGTAGTGAACTTATTGCTTGGTCTCTCATATATGTAAATACAGTGGCCATTTTTAGTTGACCACTTTTTTACTTACAGTCTCCTGTTCATAGGTTTATTGATTGAGCTGGCAGTGTACTACTGAGGTTTCGACTCAATATCTTGTAAAATTAAACCTCGATTTCTCCCGTGACGCCCCAACAATTCAGACGTTTTCTTATACCCAATCGATTTTTTTAATTCAAAAGCAAAGGGAATAAACGCTTTAGCATTGGCTAGTGCTGTCTTTTCATTAACCTGTACACCTAAAATACATGAGCTTGTCAAAACACTTACGCCAGAAGACAAGGTCGTGACAGCATCAATAAGGTTTGTCGTAAGCACCATCCCCCAAGGGTTATAATCTAGTTCACCATGTTGATTGGTTAACGAAGCGCTATAACAATGACCTAAAGCTTGTATTCCACATTGAATCATATACTCAGGAATAGTAGGGTTAATCTTACCAGGTAATGCACTCGAACCAGGTTGAACTTCGGGTAAAATAATCTCACCAAAACCAGTATCAGGACCAGAAGATAATAGGCGTATATCTTTAGCAACCTTAATAAGAAAGTTAGATAGGTTATTGATACAACCTACCAAACTATTTAAAGCATCAAAGCTCTGACTACACTGTATAAGATTATCATGCTGATAATATGACTCGCTGGTTAATTTCTGAATTTCAAATAAGCAACCATCAAAAAACTCTTGTTCACAATCATCCCTACGACCAATTACATTACCTCCAAGGTTTAACGCAAGCAACGATGTTAAGTGCCTCTCAATGTCACAATCAAAGCCGCTTAACGAACCTTTAATTCCTACCCAATAGTCAGAAAAATGTATCATCACCGCATCTTGTAAGCATGTGCGAGCGATCTTCTCATTGTCACGATGCGCTTGAGCCAGAAAATCAAAACCGGCAATCAATTGAGACAATGACACTCTTAGTTCTTTGAGCTCATTTCGAATTGCAATGGTCGATGCTGATTGTAGGCAATCACTCGTAGAGTGATTCAAATTAATATGGTCATTAGGGTGTGCCGGATGATATTGACCATAAGACACATTATAATATTGGTCATTAACTAAGTTTGCCACAACCTCATTTATATTCATGTTAGTAGAAATTCCACCACCGCCATGAAACGCATGAACAGGAAAAAGTTCTGGTTGATATGAGTCAATTAACCCCAAGCAAACCTTAGAGATAGACTTACCTAAGTTCTCATCGATAAATGAATATTTAACGTTCGTCATAGCCGAAGAAGCTTTAATTAGTAACATAGCCTTAACTAGAGAGGGATATTCTCCCAAACTCTTCGCGTGAGATGATGCATACAAATTAATTGCTCTTTGAGTTTGTGCTCCATACGGTGCCAAAACGGGCACCGATACTTCTCCAATGCCATCCGCCTCTACACGAACGTTCGCATCAGTCGTTACCATTGTAGACCCAAATAGATTTAGTTTTGGTATATGACGCTAAGGAGTGGATAGCCATCTCCTTCCCCCAACCACTTTGTCTAAAACCACCAAACGGGCTACTCAAACCATAACAACCGTAACGATTAATATAAAACATACCAGAGTCAATTTTATGAGCAAATTTATGTGCACGTTTGATATCGCCTGTGTATACACCAGCGGCTAAGCCATAAGTAGTGGAGTTTGCTATCTTAATAGCCTCATCATCGGTCTTAAAAGGTATACAACACAACACGGGTCCAAAAATCTCTTCTTGAGCAATACGCGATAGTGGCGGAACCTTAGAGAAAATGGTGGGACGAATATAATAGCCCTTCTCATTACCATTCGACAAATCTTGGTATCCGCCTGCAACTAACTCAGCTTCTTTCTTACCAACGTCTATATAAGACATTATTTTATCAAACTGTGCTTTATTACACTGCGGTCCTTGCTCACTGTTTTCATCAAAGGGATGTCCACATTTAACCGAATTCGCTTTTGCAACCAACTTATCAACTACGTAATCATATATCGATTCCTCAATAAGAAAACGAGTAGGCTCAGAACACTTTTCTCCTTTGTGGGAAAACATCACAGTAAAAGCACGATCGATAGCAGAGTCAAGATCTGGTGCGTCTTCAAAAAAAATGCACGGGGATTTTCCGCCAAGTTCTAGTGTTGTCGCTTTAAGATTAGACTTACTACTATTCTCAATTATCTTTCGACCAATAGGTGTACTACCAGTAAATGACACCTTGTGAATGTTATCACTCAATGTCAAAGCATTAGCAGCTTTACCATCCGTAAGAATTAAATTCAGAACACCACTCGGCAATTTTATTGATTGAGTGATCAATTCAACCAGAAAAATCGACGTTAAAGGCGTATACTCCGATGGTTTAAGGACAACCGTATTTCCCATTGCCAATGCTGGGGCCAACTTTAAGGCAGTTTGATAAAGAGGAAAGTTCCAAGGTGCAATTAATGCACAAGCGCCTACCGGTTCCTTACTTGTGTAATTAATATAATCAATATCTACTGGTGAGGTCTCACCATAGTATTTATCTGTCCAACCCGCGTAGTACTCAAAGATATCTGCGCATGTAGGAATATCATCCGCTAGAGACTCACTCAAAAGCTTACCATTGGCAAGCGTCTCAAGTACCGATAGCTTCTCAACATTTTCGCGAATTAAACGAGCAATTTGATGAAGAACACTCGACCTTACTGCTCGAGGGGTACTCGCCCATTCCCCAAAATCATGTGCATCAGATGCCGACTGAGCGGCTTTTTCCACTAATGATTCGGAAGCCATTGGAAATGAACAGATCTCGGATTTGTCAGCGGGATTAATGACTACCCACGATGCAGCATCACCAGTAACCCATTGGTTACCAATATACTGATATTTTGGTTTAGCTGCCCAGTCAGTTGCCCAAGCAATCGTTTCTTGTAATGAATTTGTCATGATAGAACCTGTTTGAATTGTTGAAACCAGTGTTGACACCAGAATGGTTAAGAAACTTTAAAAGTTTCTATGGCTGGACGAGCAATTCGAGGAATACGAATACCCGCTGTATAATCATTAATTAAATCACATGGTGTATAGTTTCGCTCCAACTCGTGAATTTCATCTTCACTCAAACACATGCCTAATGCTGTCACTGCACTATCAAATTGCTCTTTAGTATCAGCGCCAACCAACATTGATGAGACTGAAGATTTAGATAACACCCAAGCCTGTGCAATTTGAGCTGGTGAACAGTTACGATTTTGTGCAACCCGCGCAACTGATGTTGCGATGTCAATCGATACTTGATCGTTGTACATATCCGCCGTAAAAAAATCCGTTTTATTGCGCGTAGAATTTAAATCATTCGTTAATATACCGCGAGCAAGGGGACTAAAGACTGAAACACCAATGCCCTGGTCTTGACAGAAGGGGATCATTTCGCGTTCTTCTTCACGATAAGCACAGTTATATTGAAGTTGCATGTTAATTGGCTTGACCCACCCATATTTTTCACAAACTTGGATAATTTTAGCTAACTGCCATGTGTACATTGTTGACACACCAATGTAACGAGCTTTACCTGACTTAACTATATCGTTAAGCGCGCACATGGTTTCTTCTATCGGGGTAAAAGTGTCAAAGTAGTGCAACATATAGATATCAACATAGTCGGTCCCCATACGCTGTAGAGATGCATCAATGGATTCCATGATATGCTTACGAGAATGGCCATAACCGTTAACGTCATCATTCATTGCATAACCAACCTTGGTCGTAATAACCAAACGGTCTCTCTGTCCAATGCGATTAAGAACGTTACAAACTACTTGCTCACCTGCACCCGATGAGTAGAAATCAGCTAAATCGATAAAATTAACACCATGATCAAGTGCATGACGGATTATCGGTTCGCTCTCTTTCTCATTAAAGATCCAAGGTTTCCATTCTTTAGAGCCCATATTCATGGTACCTAAACATAATCTAGAAACACGAAGGCCCGATTGACCAAGTTGAACATATTCCATACAAATCATTCCTTATGCTGGCTTACTTTTATTTCATAGTTATAGGTTCAAGGCTAATAAATAGCGGATCAGTATATCGGCGAATATTTTTATAGTGATTATGATATATCGCCTGATATTGTCTTGAATCGATGGGGTGAGGTGTTATTTCTAACCAGTACTTGATCATACGATTCTTAGCCATAGAAAAAGAAGAGAAAGTCCCAACCCCTAACCCCGCACACATTGCAGCACCTAAGCAAGCAACACTCGTTGTCTTTACAGTTTTAACCGGAACACCAGTAACATTACTTAGAATTTGAAGCAGTAAGGCACTTTTAGCCCCACCTCCGGTAGCTACTATCCCTTTTAACACTTCTTGCTTTGCCTCAAACAAATCAAGCAAATTCGAGTTAAGAGAGTAAGCAATAGCTTCAAGTAGTGAACGATACATATGATACTTAGTATGTCTCTCATCAAAACCCAGTATTGCACCTTTGCGGTATTGCTTATCTATAGGGCTCAACCAATCAAGAATAGTGACCAGTCCGTCCGAACCTACTGGCACTGACTGAGCGCACTCATTTAAAACATCTTCTTCGGACATGTTCATCTCATGAGCCAAATCTATTAGCTCCTGACCAATCAGGTTCTTAAACCAACTAATAGTCCACATACCACGACGGATACCATCAGATTCATAAACATACTTATAAGGTTCACAAGCAAATGTTGAAAAAAAATTCGTTTCATCAGGGAAATGTTCATCACCCACCATCATTGCTGAGATGAAAGTGCCAAGAGAGACCATCACTTCCCCTCCCCTTTCAACGCCAGCCCCTAAAGTTTCAACAGCTTTATCATTCGCAGTGGCATAAACGCAAATATCCGAACTGAGTCCTAAACAACTAGAAAAATCAGGCCGAAGTACACCCAAGCTATCGCCTGGATTCTTGAGTTCAAAAAGTTGCGACCGAACTAAACCTTTAGTTGCTATTTCCAAATCATCAGGCCATTCCATTGAGTAGGGATTAATGGGCCAATGAACTTCATAATTTGATGCCGAATCAGTCGTATTCCCTGTGAGCTTATGTGATAAATACCCAGATGTTGTGGTCACATACTTAACTCTGTCGTCGATATGAGCATAAGGCTTCCCCATTCTCACATCCATCCAGCTAATAACTGGCTCAACCAACTCCCCTTCACGATTCAAAAGGACTCGACAACAACGCATACTACACAGGCCAATCCCTTTAATTAGCTCTTTCGAATAAGGAAATAATGCAACACATTGCTCTAATGCCTCCCAAACGCTATCCCAAATATCATCATCAGGATGGGTTACCCACCCCAGATCATTACAGTCGGTAGGACGCAATAACACCGAAGCGGTACAAACCTCCTCACCTTCGCTAGAATAAATAGCTACCTTCGTGCTTTGAGACCCATTATCAATACCAATAAAATATGAACTCATACGACTCCTCAAATAAAATAGATAACTACCACCTGCACTAATTGAAGAACTTCTCTGTCCCTTCTTGAGGGTAAATAGAACCAAAATTCATAATGTTATTTGGATCAAAAGCTAACTTCAGCGACTCAAGCATGTAATAAGCCGAACCATGTTCTGCTTTAGTCCATTCGTTTCGATATTTACCTATACCGTGGTGATGACACATAGATCCCCCTAATTTTAGGGTTTCTTCAACAATAATCCGTTGCAAAGGATGATGATAAAGACGCATCTCATCTTTTGGATCGCAATTGATAGCGTAGTTATAAACAAAGTACATATTGGTTCCGTTTTGATAGCTGTGAGACGAGTGTCCACCGAGCATGGTAAGATCTTCAGCACGATCAAACTCAGTACGAATACGATGAATAACATTGTCATAAATCTTAGGTATCGTACTCCAATCTCCTGATATCTCGGTGGTATAACCATCATGGCGGTTGTGGGTACGCATTTCTGCTATTTCTTGTTCGATACGGTCAACACTCCAGTTCAAATTTTCAAACCAATCTTGAACCTGCTTAGCCGGAGCTCTCTTTATTACATTGTCGGCATGCAGAGCCAGTATTTCTTCTACCCCTTCGTAAGTTGCATTAACTAATCGCTCAGGTCCTTCAAGTGTTAGAATCAACAAGCATTGGTTCTCGCTGAACTCAGCTAACTTAGAGTGCTGTGCTGCATCTTCTTCAGAGTAAACCCGTGCAACAGAAACTTTATATCCAGACGACATCACATCACGAAGAATATGAATGCCAGAAGCTACATCTTTAATCAGATAACCAAGATAGCGATTGTTTAATG
Source organism: Vibrio sp. PSi01 (assembly GCF_054960695.1). Classification (NCBI taxonomy): domain Bacteria; kingdom Pseudomonadati; phylum Pseudomonadota; class Gammaproteobacteria; order Vibrionales; family Vibrionaceae; genus Vibrio; species Vibrio sp. PSi01. The sequence goes on along the minus strand of NZ_JBHNYN010000013.1, from coordinate 119,200 downwards.
GATAAAAATTAAAGAGTTTGACTGTTACCTCGGTAATGAAACATAAAGCACCTTCATTACCGATAGCAATGTGACGAATATCTGGACCACCTGCACGACGAGAAACGTTTTTTATACGAGATATATGACCACAAGGAAACACACACTCAAGTCCAACAACCATATCTTCAATGGCCCCATAGTATGTTGAAAATTGTCCGATACTACGAGTCGCCACCAAGCCTCCATATTGAGCTACAGGTTTAGATTGAGGGGAGTGTCCGGTTGTAAGACCTAACTTACGAACTTCGTCTTCAACATCTTGTAAACATACACCTGCTTGCACCGTTACTTGCATGTTGTACTCATCAATATTGATAATTTTATTCAAACGCTTACTATCAATAATAACCGTACCTTCTTTCCAGTTCTCAAGGCCACCTTCAGTTGAAGTCCTACCACTACGGGGAATTACGTTAATATTATTCTCGTTACAGAACGATAAAATCATAGACACTTCTTCAGCCGAATTCGGCTCAACAATAGCAGAAGGTAAAACACTATTTAGCTCACCTTTTACCTTCGCGTATTTTTTATAACGATCAGCCGAAGCTTCATATAACTCAGATTCTGTTGTCACAACCTGGTTTCTGTCTAAAAAAGAATGAAGACCATCTAATAGTTGAGTATTTTCCATAATTATTCCTTAGTTATCGTACTAAATATCCACCATCAACGTCGATTACCGAACCGTTGATGTAATTTGACGCGCTTGATGCTAAAAAAACAGCTGCTCCCATCAAATCCTTTAAATCACCCCAACGCTCAGCTGGAATATGAGATACTATTTTTTCATTTGCTACTTCATCATTTCGAGTAGCCTCAGTCATCGGAGTAGCGAAATAACCAGGAGCTATACCTGTCACTTGAATGTTAAACTTAGCAAGCTCATCACAATAAGATTTTGTTAACCCAACAATACCGTGCTTAGTAGCAGAGTAAGCCGGTGACCATTGACCACCTAAATAAGAAAACATCGAAGCAATATTAATAATTTTCCCAGAACGCTGAGAAATAAAATGTTTGGCCGCTGCATGAGACATTTCAAAAGCTGCTGTTAAGTTCAGATTAACCATTGCATCCCATTTAGGCCTATCAAAATTCAAAACTTCTTTTTCAATCACACAACGCCCTGCGTTGTTAACAAGGATATCAATGTGACCAAAATGAGAGACCACCTGGTCAACAATATTTTTCGGAGCACCTTCAGAGGTAATATCAGCTTTAATAAATAGGTAAGATTCCCCCATCGCGTCTAGTATCTCAGCAACTTCATCATCCGTGTCACTAACCGAAACAACCGCAACTTTTGCACCAGCTTTCGCGAAAGCGATCGTATAAGACAAACCTAGACCTGTATTTCCGCCAGTAACTAGAGCGACTTTACCCTCTAACGAAAACATATCCATGTTAAAATTAAGCATATTCTCTAGCATTAGAACACTCCATAGGAAATAATTTAACTCGAAGAATCATAATGCTTTTACATTACATTGCAAAGATAATTTTCCATTAAACTGTGACGCTAAGCATTAAATGGAAAGTTTTCCATTTAACTGAAGCAACATAGTGATACTATTCATTAACCAAAGGGACACAATATGCCATCATTAATCACAAACAGTATGCTTAATAATTTAGAAAAGAAGATTTTAAGAGAGATCACTCCGATTCTAGAAAAAGAAAGCAACATATCAATATCGAAAGCAAGTGAACAACTAAACATATCCCCATCAAAGCTTTCAAAATTCGTCAGAAGGATGGGGTTTGAAAATTTCAAAGAGTTTAAAAGGCTTCACAATAAAAATATTGACATAGAAAATAGCGAAGACAGTGCTATAAAAAATAGTCACCTTTCTTCAATACAGATATTTTTAGACAGTTTTGATAGAGATTTAGTCGATTCATTTTCTATCGAAATGGAAAAGTACCAAAACATTGTCTTATATGGTGCAGGTCCATCTTTCGCATGCGCTGTTTATTTCAGCGATAGAATACAAATGACCACCCATAAAAGATCAACAGCAGTCAGTGATATGAACATGCTTCAACATTATTGCAACCAAGACACACTGTTAATAACTCTATCAACATCAGGTTTATATGACAGTTATACAAATTTAATCAACGTAAACGCTGGAGAAAAGCTCTTTCTTTTTGAAGATCTAATTACCCTGCCAGAACTAGCAAATTACAAGGTTTTTTATTTAACCAGAGGCTCTAAAAATAACAAGGTAACGCAATATAAAAGGCCGAGGACCTTGTTTTTTATCTTCTTAGAAGAAGTTATTAACAAGTTAATCCAAAACGTAGAAAAACCAAAAAAGGAAAGTTCCAATGAATAAGAAAAAGGAAGCTTCAAATGAATAATATAAGAACCAGAGTCATGGCCATACCATTGGCATTGCTACTTATAACTGTGATCTTAAGTTACACAAACATGGAGTCGTTCTTAAGCGTAACATCAGCTATGAATAGCTGGATGTTAAGCAAGCTATCATGGTTGTTCTCAGGTGGCGCACTATTAATGCTGACTACATTGATAGTAATTTACTTTTCCCCACTAGGGCTTAAAAGGATTGGAGGAGAGAATTCAACTCCTTTGCTATCGAAATGGAAGTGGGCGTCTATCGCAGTTTGTACAACAACAGCTGCCGGTATGCTTTTCTGGGGAACAGCCGAACCACTTTACCACTTATATGGTCCACCGGTATCTCTTGGCATAGATCCCAACTCGGTAGCAAGTGCCACCTTTGCTTTATCAACTATGTTCATGCATTGGTCAATCATTCCATTTTCTATCTATGCTTTACCTGCGTTAGCTTTCGCATTAGCTCTTTATAACCGAAATGGTAACTTCTCTCTGGGCTCTACAATTGAACCACTATTTGGTACAGACAAAGCTAGGACAATTGGTAGTATTGTTGACTCACTTGCAATGTTAGCCCTCGTCGCGGGTATGGCTGCTTCTCTCGGTACTGGCGCACTCGTTCTTTCCAGTGGCTTAAGTAATGTCACTGGCCTTGAAGATAATATCGTCCTTCTTGGCATCGTTATCTTCATTATAATGATAAGCTTCATCGCTTCATCAATTTCAGGACTAGAAAAGGGCATTGCAAGACTTTCTTCGTTGAACGCCGTTCTTTTTATCGCTATCGCGATTATTGCATTCATATTCGGTCCATCGAAAGAAATTATCTCAGGTGCAACAGCTGCTCTAGGTGAGTACATCACTACATTTTTACCTCGCAGTTTAGGGACTGTATATGAGGCTGGTGATACTTGGCCTTTATCATGGACAATATTCTACTGGACAAACTGGCTATCTTGGGCGCCAATCACAGCACTATTCTTAGGTAAAATATCTCGCGGGTATACCGTGCGCGAGTTTATTGTCATTAACCTAGTGATACCCGCAGTATTCTCTATAATCTGGATGAGCATATTCTCAGGTACTATTTTAACAATCGATATGCAAGAATCAGGTTTCTACTACCAAATAATGTCAGAAGGTGGACCGGGAGCTGTAATCTATTCATTACTAGAGCGGTTACCTGGTGGCCAATTTCTAATCTTAGGTTTCATCTTCATCGTTTACCTAGCATATGTAACAGCGGCGGATTCAAATACCGACGCGATTTCTTCACTCTGCCTTAAAAACCAACATGATGACAATAAAGTCAATAAGCAACGCAATGCTCTTAAAATACTTTTCGGTACTTTAATCGCTGTTGTTGCTTGGATCATGACAGGATTCATTGGGATAGATGGAATTAAAATGCTGTCAAATCTCGGTGGGTTTCCTGCGATCATTGTCGTACTCCTAATGAACATCTCTCTCTTCATATGGGTGTATAATTCATTTCAAGAAAATAAGACAACACAAGTACCCCAAAAAGACTAAGTCTTTTTACAAGGCAGTTCACTTTAAAATAAACTGCCTTGTCGAGAAGAAACAGTAACTCTAGGCAGTAATCTATCTAGAATAATTTATGCTCAAAAATTTGCGCATAAATTATTCTCATTAACATTGAAAATGTTTCAGCTTAGTTCAAAGTCACTCGAGTGATTAGACATGATCCCCACAACAGAAGAATATACACACTTGATCTCATAATAGACCAATAAAACAATTCATTTAGATACATTGGATCATGGTTCAATAACCTAAAGACTCAAAATCGATTCTAGCTTCGCCCTACGCATGCACTCAACTAACAGGCTCCGAATTAGTGAAAAGCACAAAAACTCCCCCCGAAAACGTCTGCCAACTCATTGATGAACTTAAAGTGGTTAAGCTACAACACTTTGGCGAAGATAGTAAAAAACAAGAGCCAGGCTTAATAGAGCGATAATTATCGATACCGGATATTTTTTTATTGTCAATCCATCAATGCATGCTTGCATTCTGCTCTCTGTCCAAAGTTTCCCAGCTACCCTTAAGGAATATCTATCATCACGACTCGTGTTGATAACGATCAAATGCAGCATGTACCTCATTATTTTACTCTGAGCAAAATAGCCCAATGGGTGAAGACCCTCCCCACCCCCTACTTAGGGAAAATACTAGAATTCAACAGTTGCCCTTCTTACTAAATCATATCCAAAAATTCACGTTCACCAGTTAAGTGTGAAAATTAGAAAATCAAGTATTAAATTAAATAAACCATCATTTCATTTTTAATTCTACACAGATCTCACTTCACTAGTGAAATTAACTTTTTTTCTAGTTTCAGATCACAAAATATTCTCTATTTCATACTCACTCCCTTATTGAGTTCACAACCACATAAATTCAAATATAAACATCATTGATCAAATATAAATAAAACGTAAACTTAACTTTATCAACAAGGAGTATTCAATGTTCATCAACTATAATAATAATCCAAAAGATTCAAAAACTTATGACACATCCAGACTGCGAGATGAGTTTTTAACTGAACACCTCTTTAAATATGACAGTGTGCAGATAGTTTATAGTCATATAGATCGTGTTGTAGCAATTGGAGTATGCCCAACAACCACGGCAATAGCTCTCAATGATCATATTGATAAGAATGCATTCGGGACGGATTTTTTCCTACAACGTCGTGAATTAGGCATCGTGAATTTGGGCGGTCGCATTCAAGTTCAAACCAGCCAGCATATTTATACTCTAAATCAGTACGATGCACTCTATTTAGGCAAGGGTGAAGAAAATGTTGTTTTTAGTCGCCTAGATAAAGAGATAGAACCATCAATTTATTGTTTAAGTGCCCCTGCTCATCACACTTATCCATCACGAATCATTACTCAAGATGATGCGAGAAAAGTCGAATTGGGCAGTAATGAAGGAGCAAACAAACGAGTAATCAATCAATACCTACACCCTGATGTATTGCCAACCTGCCAATTATGTATGGGGGTTACTCATTTAGCACCAGGAAGCGTTTGGAACACAATGCCAGCCCATACACATGAACGCAGAATGGAAGCATACCTGTATTTTAATATCGAACCAGAGAATATCGTCTTCCACTTTATGGGAGAGCCTGATGAAACACGACACCTTATTGTAAGAAACAAACAATTGGTTCTTTCTCCCAGCTGGTCTATCCATTCGGGTTGTGGCACCAAAAACTACAGCTTCGTATGGGGAATGTTGGGAGAAAATCAAACCTTTGACGACATGGACTTTGTTGATATGAACAAAATCCAATAATAAACAAACCTAATAAAGTACCCCCCTTTTTTGGAGATATTCAATGCTAAAAAATAAAACATTTAAAATGGCAACGATTGCAGTCATGGTTGCAGGAACCCTAGGGTTTTCTACAATAGTGTCAGCTGCTACAGACATTAAAGCCGCGTTCAACCAATCTGATAAACACCCACAATACCTAGCTCTAGAAGAATTTGGGCAGCAGCTAGAAAAAGCGACAGATGGTCGCTACAAAATCACTATTTACCCAAATGCATTATTAGGAGATCAACGTGCGTCACTTGAACTTGTTCAATCAGGCGCGGTGCAAATGGCTGTGGTTGCTAATCCATTAATTGAAAACTATGACAACACGTTCACTGCAATTGGCATGCCTTTTGCATACACTGGAATAGAGCATCAAGAAAAAGTGTTCACTTCAGGTGCTCTTGATGAGCTATTTGCATCAACCAAGAAGTTTGGTTTTGAAGTACTCACGGCTTACACTGCAGGCTCGCGTAACATTTATACCAAAAACAAAAACGTAGAATCTGTTGCAGATATGAAAGGGCAGAAAATCCGTGTGATGCAATCAAATACTATGGTGGAAATGTTGTCTTGCATGGGCGGAACCGGAGTTCCAATGAGCCAAGGTGAAGTCTATACAGCTGTTCAACAGGGTGTACTAGACGGTGGTGAAAACAACGAAATCACTTATGCCGACATGAAACACTATGAAGTAGCACCCTACTTTAGCAAAACCTCTCACTTAATGGTGCCAGACCTTGTTGTCATTAGTAATGACTTTATGAACTCTATACCTGTATCCGATCAAGCCCTTATTCGTAAGATAGCAAAAGAGTCAACTGTTGATGAGTTTGCTAAATGGAATGAAAAAATTGGCGATGCACGTTCACTTGCAGAATCCAATGGCGCAACATTCCTTGATGTGGATGTGAAGCTATTCCAGGATAATTGTAAACCGCTACTGAAAAAGCTTATTAAAACGGACGCACAAAAAGAGATAACCAAAATCATCAATGAACAAGGCTAAGTATCAAAAGGCTAGGATGTGTAAATCTTATGATATCAAACATTTTATGAGTTGAAGGGGATAACCCTTAGACATCACCTAGCCTTTTAGCCGTTTTAAGGAAGAATTAAGTGGAAAAATTGTTGTACTGGGCCGACAAACTCAAAGCTATGACGGATTGGATAGTTGAAAGAGCGTGCGTTGCAATTATGGCACTGCTTACCATTCTTGTTACCTATCAGGTTGTTACCCGCTATCTTTTCGATAGCCCGAGCGCGGTTAGCGAAGTGCTATCTCGTTACATGTTTGTATGGTTAGTATTAATCGGCGGTGCTTACGTTTTTGGACTTCGAGAGCACATGGCTATTACATATGTCCGGGATAAGTTTTCGCCAAAAGCTGGCGTGTTAGTCGATATTTTTACTGAATGGACCATTGTTACATTTGCCTTTATTGTGATGTGGCAAGGCGGATATAAAGTAGCAGCTCGTCAAATGTGGCAGCAAGATTCAGCACTAGAGATCCCTATGGGTATTATTTATTCAGCCCTTCCCATTGCTGGTCTACTCATCATGCTTTACTTCATTATTAATCAAATGAAGTTAGTTCATCAATTTCATAAATTAAGAATAAAAGGTTGAGTTAGTATGGATGCAGCAACTATCGCCGCTCTAATAATGTTTGGCGGCGCTATCTTCTTACTCGTGTTGGGAGCTCCGATTGGTATAAGTATTGGATTACCTTCATTTTGTGCAATGGTAAGTATTCTTCCGATGGCTGGCGCTATGACAACCGCAGCTCAACGTATGTTCACAGGTCTTGATAGTTTCGCTTTACTTGCAATACCATTTTTTATCCTAGCCGGAAATATTATGAATAATGGGGGCATTGCGATTAGGCTGATTAACTGCTCTCGTATACTCACTGGCTACTTCCCAGGATCTCTAGCTCAAACAAATGTTGTATCAAATATGCTGTTTGGCTCAATAAGTGGATCTGGTGTAGCCTCAGCAGCGGCGATCGGCGGAATCATGAATCCTATTCAAGAGAAAGAAGGGTATGACCCTGCGTTTCGTACTGCTGTAAATATTGCATCAGCGCCCACCGGGATGTTAATCCCACCAAGCAATACGCTCATCGTATACGCGACAGTTGCAGGTTCAGTGTCAATCTCAGCATTATTTATGGGCGGCTACTTGCCTGGTCTACTTTGGGGAATTGGTGTCATGCTAGTGGCAGGTATCATGGCATACCGCCGGGGTTATATGTCTAAACATACACTCACTCTTTCTGAGCGATTTAAGTTGTTTATTGATGCTATTCCTAGCTTATCTCTAGTTATTGTTGTGATTGGAGGTATTCTTGCTGGTATATTCACTCCCACAGAAGCGTCGGCAATTGCGGTTGTCTATTCGTTAGCACTAGGCTTTGCTTACAAAGGAATAAAAGTTGATTTATTACCTAGTATTCTACTTTCCACCGCAAAACTAACTGCGATTGTTATTTTCATGATTGCAGCATCGTCGGTCATGTCTTGGGTCATGGCATTTACTCAGATACCTGGTGTTATTGCCGATACACTATTATCTCTGACGGACAACCCTATAATTATTTTATTAATTATCAATGTTATTTTACTGTTTGTTGGCACTTTTATGGACCCAACACCAGCGGTTCTCATTTTTACACCTATCTTTCTTCCAATCTGTATGAATCTAGGTATGGATCCCGTACAATTTGGTGTATTACTTGTATTCAACTTATCTTTAGGTACTATCACACCACCAGTAGGCCCAATTCTTTTTACAGGCTGTAAGGTTAGTGATATAAAAATTGATCAAGTTATAAAAACGCTGCTACCGTTCTTTGCCGTCATATTTGTGGTTTTGATGGCAGTGACTTATATACCGGCAATATCAATGGCGCTTCCGAAAATGATGGGATTGGTGAAGTAGATGGTATGGACCTTGTCCATTTAGAATATCGAGTCATACAATTGTATCTCTTGTATGGGCATGGTCTTTATCCCAAATAACCAGTTTGAATTTATGCCATAATAGGCAACTTCACTCATCTAATGATGAAAGCGTATTTGTAACACCGAGTAGAGTAATGGATCAAATAAAAAAAACTGAATATAGAGCGCCCGCTTTAGAAAAAGGACTTGACATTATTGAGCTCTTGGCTTTTTCATCTGAACCTCAAACGAAGAAACAAATAGCAGAAAAGTTGAATCGCAGTGTTAATGAAATATTTCGCATGCTATCTGTATTAATAGAGCGTCAATATATTGAATTTGATGAAGATTCCTCAAACTATGCACTAAGTTTAAAAACGTTTGTACTATCCAATCAGTACCCACCAACAGCTCAACTACTAAAACGCGCTAGACCCATGATGGAGGAGCTTTGCGCAAAAGTATCCCAATCTTGCCATCTAAGCCAATACTACAACGGTGAGTTAGTGGTTATTGGTGCGCAAGAAAGTCCATACAAAATGGGGTTTGGAGTTCGATTAGGTGCAAGTATAGATGTGTGCTCTTCAGGCTCTGGCACTGTACTTCTGGCTTATAGTTCAAACAAAAAGAGACAAGATATTATCGAAAAATCAAACGCAACTCAGGACGAAATTGATTATGTACTAAGCCACATGGATGAAACGGCACAAAATGGCTACTACGTTGGTGCTAGCCCTCAGATATCTGGCGTAACCAACATTAGCTTTCCTATTTTCGGAGCGCTAGGTGATATTATGGCTATTATCACAGTTCCATATATGACACTAAACTCACAAACTGTTCATCATCATATTGAAGATATTGAAAACACTCGCTTAGAATTAAGAAACGTAGCGAAAAACCTCTGTCAGAACTTCAAATAATTGTTATTTTCAATAATATATACAATTAGGGCCTTATTTGATGAAAACAACTCATTGTTGTTAACAGCAGTACAAAACGAATAATACATGGTTTAATATGGATTAGGTAACTGATTTCACTTTGCCCTTTCCAGTAGCCCATACTTAATTCTGCGTATAATATCTTCCCTCATACTACTTTCATATAAATGGAACCTCCCAATTTCAGATAATAAGTGCGATATTCATGGAAAGGTTTAGAACCGAGACTCGCAACCAATTTAGGAATAAACCGCTTCATACAGTGTGCCTAGAAGTTTGAGCAGCCAAGCCTGATGATCTTGAATACCCGTGATAAAGCTTTGACCGCCAATTTCGAGTGTGTCGATACCTTCGAATTTTAAGAATACCCAACGAGCAATCGGTTTGGTTGTCGTCTTGTTCTTCACCATACTAGGAAAGAATTCCTGGATATTGGTGAGACTTTCTCGGATTTTGTGCTCTAAACTTGCGTAAACGAGAAGGCTAAGTGTCATGATCATTAGCTGTGCCTCGATTCGCTGAGGCTTCTTCAGAAAAATTGATGATGTTAGGAACTCTGGGCTTTTTAAGAAGCGAAATCTACGCTCTACCTTTTGCTGTGACTTGTAATGCTCCAGTAACGAAGCCATTGTTAGACTTACGTGGTCAGTATCATTGGTAGCGAGGATAAACATGTCCACCTTAAGCTTGACCAGTTTCACTTTTTCTAAATCGGTATGAGGCGTAGCATCGATAAAATAGTGGTATCCCGTTGGCTTTGCGTCTTTCTTCGGCCGACCACGACCGGCATAGATTGGCTCTTTAACGATGGTTGATTGCGCGAAGCTAAGCAAGTGACACTGGCTGGCGAAGTCCCTCATTGCTTGCTCACAATGAACCAACAGCCACTTCTGAGTTAGCATCAATCCAGCAACCCGAGTAACCATTGCCTATACCGCTTAACTGCTTTGGCTCAAGGACCAATAGAGCTTCTTTGGCTGACTTGATAGTCATTGGGACGCGAGTAATAAACTTCTGCTGTTGCTCATCTAGTGAACGAATGCTTTCTTCCGAGTACAGAGCAGCATCAGCGATGAAGTAGCGACTGTTTTGTGCTGCCTTCCTTTAGACAATGGATATGTCGTTTAGTGATCTCTGAGAATGCTTTAGCGTCATTGGTATTGCCACTGAGTGCTTGCATGTAAACAGGTAGATCCGCTTGGTTTTAACAAATCAGCTCAAGGACGACTTGATTTAGCTCTGGACGGTGCTCTCGGCTGTAGCCTTTTACTAGTTTGATGGCATTAAGATCTTCGTCTTGGGCATATTCACCATCGACATGAAAACTAGTGATGTCAAGATGGACAGAGTTTGTTTTAAGTCCAAGCTTATCAACGATATGCTCTGCTATAGCTTAATAAAGTACGGATACATCTACTTCATATAAAGCATCTAGCGTGCGACCGAGTACATCGTCAGTTAAATGGTGTGCTTCAATGTCTTTAGCAAGCAACTTGGCGACAGGCTTCGTCTCGAAGAAATCAGAGAACATATGCAGCGTTCTACTGTGAAAGCCAAGGCCATTCAGAATCATTGCTAGGACGGCGTCGCCATGGGAGACGTTATGATCCGAGTATTTGGGGATGATACGATCAATAATACCGGGTAAGCCGATTTCATGACAGAAAGCAGCGATTAGCTCTAAGTGGTCTAGGCGTTTAATGACAGGTTGAGCAGCAGACATAATAAGTGACCGTTAAATAGCAGTAATAAATCAAAACTGGGGATCGCGGTCAATAGGTCTGTCGTATCTACATCTGCAAACGATCACTGGATCACATTATTTTAATTCTGAAATTGGCTGCGGAATGACGGTTGTATCGACGGTAATATGAAGTTTTCGTCAGACTCTACGCTTGTCATCTGTCCCGTGCTTTTTGACTTTCCATTCACCTTCACCAAACCTTAAGGCCAGTAGCATCAACGGCTAAGTACTGTATTACCCCCTCTTGTTTTAGGCTTAAGTGAGACCTCAACTTGCTTAGCTCTGCGACTGATGCAGGTGTAATTCGGACAAATTAAGGTACATGGGCTAGCCTAAATATCGAGTCGACAAATCCTTGCAGCGCTCTCAGTAGCATAGAAAAAACTCGTTCACCATAAGTGCTGTCGTAATCGCCAAACCACTGAACAGACCAGGCCTCCCGCGCTTATTCTGTTTGCTTTGCGCCCACCCGTTAATCGCCTCTTCATCAATCCAAAAGGTCAGAGAGCCATGATTAATTGGTTGTATTGTAACGAGGTTTAAGCATAGGGCTACGAGAGGGAGTGGACGTAGCTGATCAGATCGTAGGTTCTGGATTTAGTTCCATTGAATTACGCAACAAAGCCCCTTTGATGTGTTAGCTCCAATGGTTCGACTCTATAGTGAAGTGTTTAACTAAAGAATAGTTAATAAAACGTCACTACTCTCACGAATAGTGGCATTTTGATCATTATGTGGTCTTGAACCAGACCTAGAGTCGATATAACCCTTCAACAAAATAGTAATCGCTGTAAATCAGTGCACAATCAATACCGAACCCTTTCGGGTAATTAAAAGTTCCTCTAACTAAAATACATTGGTGCTAAATCTGAAAGCAGTAAAAGCGCACTAACAACACACGCGCCCGCCATCCATCACATCAATACTTCATCCCGCCGCAGATGAAGACCGAAATATCCGTGACAAAACGCCAAAATGTCGTCCAGAAGGAATTCAATGATCGCAACAATGAAACTAGACTCAAATCACATTTAGTCGTTTAAAGTAGAAATATGACTACCTAAACTTCAAATTATACTGGTAAATTACATTATATTGAAACGATGTTTCAAATAATTTCAAATTGCCTAATTGTTTCTTGAACGGCGTGAATAATGGTAATAACAAAACCAGCACACAAGGACCATTTAGTTAAATTAAATCAAAACTTTACTACCCGACTCTAACTCAGTAGAAACTGAAAAATGGGTCTATTTCAAGCTGGATATTTGACTATGAGCCAATACAAAATAGCGATCATCGGTGAATGCATGGTGGAACTACAACGCAAAGAAGACCTGCTGAAGCAAAGCTTCGGTGGTGACACACTCAACACTGCGCTGTATCTTTCTCGTTTGACAAAAAATCACAATATTTCAGTGAGCTACATTACCGCCTTAGGTAATGACCCTTTCTCTGCTGAAATGCTAAAAGCGTGGTCTGAAGAGGGCATTGATACCGATCAGATACTGCGTCTAGACGACAAAATGCCCGGCCTTTATCACATCGAGACCGATGAAACCGGCGAGCGCACCTTCTTTTACTGGCGCAGCGATGCAGCGGCAAAATTCGTGTTCGATCAGCCAGAGAGCCAATCCCTTGTCGATTCATTGATGGATTACGATGCGGTTTACCTAAGCGGCATCACCTTGGCTATTTTAACTGGCGCTGGACGTGACACCCTGTTTAGCTTCTTAGAGAAGTTCAAGGCCAAAGGCGGCAGCGTCTTCTTTGACAACAACTATCGACCAAAATTATGGGCGAACCGAGATATCGCTCAGCGCACGTACCTTACGATGCTAGGTTTCACGGATACCGCATTACTCACCTTCGAAGATGATCAATACTTATTCGGTGACACATGTCTAGAGGAGTGCATTGAACGCACTCAGCAAGCAGGCGTCTCTGAAATTGCCATCAAGCGCGGCGCAAAAGAGTGCCTAGTACTTAGCGAAGGTCGTGTCGAGTATGTCGCGCCTAAGCCAGTTAACTCCGTTATTGATACCACAGCTGCTGGGGACTCATTTAGCGCCGGTTATCTTGCCAAGCGCCTAACCGGTGGCGACGCGTTTAACTCAGCCGCAATGGGACACAAAGTGGCAGGCACAGTGATTCAGTACCGCGGTGCTATTATTCCTAACACAGCAACGCCAACTCTTGATTAGTAGGACAAAGACAAATGACAACCTTAAACGAACAGCTAGCAAGCCTAAAAGTAATTCCTGTAATTGCCATCAACAAAGTTGAAGATGCTATTCCTCTAGGTAAAGCACTAGTAGACAACGGCATGCCTTGTGCAGAAATCACGTTCCGTACCGAGTGTGCAGCCGATGCGATCGCTGCAATGCGTCAAGCTTATCCAGAAATGCTGATTGGCGCGGGTACCGTTCTTACCAACGAACAGGTGGATCAAGCGATTGAAGCTGGCGTTGATTTTATCGTAAGTCCAGGCTTCAACCCACGCACAGTTCAATACTGTATCGACAAAAAAGTACCTATCGTACCGGGTGTTAACAACCCAAGCCTCGTTGAACAAGCAATGGAAATGGGTCTGCGTACATTGAAGTTCTTCCCTGCAGAGCCATCTGGCGGTGTGGGTATGTTAAAAGCACTTACTGCCGTTTATCCAGTGAAATTTATGCCAACCGGCGGTGTAAGTCTGAACAATGTCGATGACTACCTATCCATCAAGTCTGTATTGGCCTGCGGTGGCACTTGGATGGTTCCGACTAATCTAATCGATGAAGGTCGCTGGGATGAGCTAGGCCAGTTAATTGACGACGCAGTTGCTCGCGTTAGCTAACCCAGCTTTCTACAGAAGAAAATCAGCCCGCGAACTTGTTAGTGGAGCTGATTTTATCAACCGGATAAATTCATTTCAGTAACCCTCGCCAGCAAATCATCCGTAAAACCTTCAACCTACTTAGCGAGCACATCGATAAGACTTGCCTTAACCGTGTGAAGTTTAAAATTGGATATGGGGAAAGGAATCAAAGATCATCGCCAGTGCTTGGTAAGCCGATAAGAAATCCGTTGATCATTGGGCTTGAAACTTAACTAAGCACAAACTGAAATACTGCCTAAAACTCAAGTAGCAGAGCGGTGAATTACGATAAACACGCTCGCTTTAGAACCATCATCGTTACCAAACAAACAACTACCGAAACCGTCAAAATCCACAGGGCATACATATAAATGACGGAGAGCTTTATGAAAACATCGTATTTCCGTCAATCGCCGCTTTATAGCCCATGAAGGAAAGGCAATAGCAGTAAATAAAGCTATACCATGTATTAGCGCTACGAAATGGAACCCTCTTACCAGCGCAAGCTCTCCACTTGTGTAATGCTGTGGGGAGAAAGCGTATTGAATGACTCTCTTGGATAAAAAAGGTTAAGAGTCCGCCGACCATTATAGCAGCCCACCAAATACAAAGAACAATATAAATGCCCACTCTACAACTTGCATACTTTATTTACCCCAAGGTTATCCACTAGATCAACATCAGCTAAATTAGACTTGTACAAATTGAGCACGGCTTTACCTGAATAGTGTTCATTGCTGATGCCCCACCAGTTAACAAAATAGATCCAACCTAACCAACAGGCGTCGCAAAAACTAGTAAAGAGATCGTGGCACCACCAACTAGTCCCATTACCGTACTTATTGCCGTCTCAACCATGATCTCATTCTTTTGGCCGTACTCTCGGCATTGGCTATTTCATGGCAAGCTACGCCAATACCAACGGCAGTCAATACGGAGCCACCTAGCTTCTAAAGACGCTGTGTATTGCTTCTCAGCGCTGCAGTAGCTGGTACACCACCTTTGCGGGATATTCGCATCGACTCTTGTGCTTTCTTTCCTTTAAAAAAGTTTTTCAACCGGACCTAAGTTTTTCGCCAACTTATCGAGTACTTTCTTTCACCTGTAGTCATTTTGGCCCTTCGTCAGCACACCCGGCTTATATTTATTATAAATCTCCTCTATTTCAGTTAGTTTTTTGACATTACCTTTTGAGCTATCCCAAGCATCCTCGAACCACGACAGAGCCCAAAACATATCTTGTTGCTGCTGAGGCATTTGTTTCATCGTACGCTCAAATTGTTGAAATGACTGGGGGTAGGGAAAATTGACTTACCACTGGAGAGATAGAGGCTGGTTTACTATTGAGACGGCGAAGTGCAATCGCTTGGACAATACTGACCTTGTCGGGATGTTTGATTTTTGGGTTGTCAGTGAGGATTTGATCAAGCGCTTGACGATAGCCTTCACTGTCATAACGGTAATGATAGATTTTGAGGATAATTTTACTTAACGTGTATCCGCCGGATATTATAGAAATACCGATAGCGATTGACGCTGTTAAAATACTCACTATTCATACTGCACATACCATTTCAAAATGAACTTGATGTGCCACTTTAAGTGGTACATTTTGTAGCTTCAATATGAGTTTTTACTTTTGAGATTGAGCAAGGATTACCGGTGAAATGATGAAAAACTGATAATAAAATTAGTTCATTACTGGAAATGAAAAAAAGCCAGTGATCACACTGGCTGGAGAAATCCCGATATGGATATCAAAACAACAAATAAAATGGTGCAACACTTGATTTAAAGCACCCTCAGAGACAAAGATTCCAGGAGTTCTGAGGCTGCTTCAAGTCAAATCGTATTAATCAATCAAAGTGCGAACGTATTCCGCAATTTCAGTGACTTGGCAATTAGCAAAGAAACACTCTTGGAACTGCGCGCTGCCAACAGCTTGCTTAACTAGGTCTTGGTCAATCGCTTTTAGTGACGTAACTACGTCTTTACAAACAGCCGCTTTAACTTCGCTAAGGATCGCCGCGTTACGCTGCTGAGGTTCAGCGCGCTCAATCGGGTAACCTTCACCACGAGCACCGGTAAATGCTTTTTCGAAAATGTAACGAACGTTAAGCTCACCAGCCCAACCAAAGCCTTTCGCAAATGCCAATGAAATAGCATTGCCATTGTTAATTTGGTTGAAAAGGAATGCATCTGATGGCTCTAGACAGTAACCACATACCACACCTGGGTGAAGGTTGCTTGCCATCAATGCACCTTGGCCTGTACCACAACCAGTAACAATAAAGTCTACTGCCTTTGAGTTCAGTAGGATGCTCGCCATTATACCAAGGTGGATGTAAGTCAGATGGTGGTCGTTTTCATCTGTCATGCCGACATTGAATACATCATGGTCTAAGTTACCAGCCACAAGGTTAAGCTCAGAAGCAACCATCGCATTTTTTGGTGCTTGGCTGTTTTCCATCATTAGTGCAATTTTCATAGTAGTTCTCCGACGAGACGACTCGTCAATAGTTTAATCTTAAACAAAATCTTTGCGCATTGGTGTGAACGTATCAATTAGCGTACCAGCCTCGACACACACACAACCGTGTTCAATATCTGGCTGCTTATACATGGTGTCACCGGCCTTAACTATGTGCTTTTCATCGCCAATCGTGAACTCAAAAGCGCCAGACAGTACGTAAGTAAGCTGCTCATGTGGGTGCGAGTGCATCGCGCCAACCGCACCTTTCTCAAAATGGACTTCAACCGACATCATGTTGTCGTTGTGTGCAAGCACTTTGCGGCTCACACCTTCACCTAGATCTTCCAATTGAACATCGTTGTTGAATACGAACATCTGTAAAAACCTATTATGTTTGTGATTCGCTAGATACCAAATCTGTTGATTTGCGTAATCGATAAATGGTCACTAGGTTTGTCACGATAATTGTTACTTCAAGTAAGGTGCCACCAATTGAGCCAACCAGTATGTTATTAATTAGCCAACATGTTGCACCAACCAAAAATCCCATACGCATCGCCACACCGCTAAGAACAAACATTGAGAATGTTCCGATCACCGTGCCAAAAATTGACCACAGTTGCCCTATGCCATCTGCAATCCAATACCCAAAGCCACCTGCAACAACAATGAAAAACACTGCGACAAGTTTGGATCGTGTATGTATCGATGCAAACGTTCTGGCTGCTGACAGTCCGGCTGCCGCGGCAGATACGGTCGAACCTAGTAGTAAATAATGGATAAGATGATTGATATTAAAGACAAACATTAAGATTTTGAGCTGCCTGTCATCTTTTTGGTAAAAGGTGGAGATTCCTAAACCAAAACTCAAAAAACCTAAAGCCTGTCCGACAAATACTAGATCAATCATCTTCTCTCGAGCCTGTTAACGAGACAACCAGCCACCATCTACAGCAATAGTGTAGCCATTGATATAGTCAGATGCTTTCGAAGCCAAGAATACACATGGCCCAGCTAAGTCTTCTGGCGTGCCCCAACGATCAGCTGGAATACGCTCTAGAATTTCAGCGTTACGCTGTTCGTCAGCACGAAGAGCTGCTGTGTTGTTCGTGGCCATGTAACCTGGAGCAATCGCATTAACATTGATGCCTTCTTTTGCCCATTCATTAGCCATCAGACGAGTTACGCCCATCACGCCACTCTTTGAAGCAGTGTAAGACGGCACTCGAATACCACCTTGGAATGAAAGCATTGAAGCAACGTTGATGATTTTTCCGCCTTGGCCTTGCGCAATAAACTGTTTTGCTACCGCTTGTGACATAAAGAACACCGATTTGATGTTGATGTTCATCACGTCATCCCAATCTTGCTCAGAGAAGTCGATTGCATCGTTGCGACGGATGATGCCAGCATTGTTTACCAAGATATCAATTCGGCCTAACTCGGTAATCGCGCGGTCAACAATGCCTGGAATGTCATCTAACTTCATTAAGTTAGCGCGAATATCAATAAACTTACGACCAGTCTCTTCGATCATCGCAATCGTCTCTGACGGTTCAACAATGTTCACGCCAACGATGTCACAACCGGCTTTAGCAAGTCCAAGAGCCATTCCTTGCCCAAGACCTGTATCACAACCAGTTACCACTGCTACCTTGCCTTCAAGGCTAAACGAATCAAGATTCATAGTCTGTTCCTTTATAGTGAATGTGTGGTGAACATAAAAGGGGGTGTTCACTCTGTTGAAACTAACATTACACAAAAAATGACATGACTAAAAGTTATTTTTGAAATTGCGTTTTATTTTTTTAGATTCATTGCCTCAGGTGTGACTTAAGTCTCATTTATTGGTTTTAAATTAATGAAATGGCTTTTCGAAACTACTGACTCACCCGAACATGTCAGGTATAATGTTTCTATCAAAAATGACTTAGAGCGTGAAATGGAAAAATCTACTCAACCGGAAGCTGTATCGTCAGTATTAAAAGTATTTAACATTCTCTCAGCACTGGCTGACCAAAAAGAGATTGGTGTATCCGAGCTATCTCAGCGCCTAATGATGTCAAAAGCGACGACCTATCGCTTTCTACAAACTATGAAGACGCTCGGGTTTGTTGAGCAGGAAGGGGAAGCTGATAAGTACTCACTAACACTAAAGTTGTTTGAGCTAGGTTCAAAAGCTCTAGAGCATGTCGACCTGGTTGACCTAGCCAATACTGAGATGGCAAAAGTCTCTAAGATCATCAATGAGACTGTTCACTTAGGCTCCATTGACGAAGATTCTATCATCTATCTCCACAAGATCGATTCCAGTTATCATTTGCGCATGCACTCGCGTATTGGTCGTCGCAACCCGCTCTACAGCACAGCTATTGGTAAGGTGTTGATGTCTCATATGGATGAACAAGACGTGCGAGATCTGTTGGCTAATGTTGAGTTTAAAAAGCACACACAACGTACGCATGAGAACGCAGATCAACTGCTTGAAGAGTTAAACCTCGTTCGTGAGCAACACTTTGGTGAAGACAATGAAGAGCAAGAGCCAGGACTACGCTGTATTGCGGTGCCGGTTTACGACCGATTTGGCGCTCCTATTGCGGCTATCTCAGTTTCATTCCCTACTATTCGATTCGAGGAAAGCCGTAAACAAGAGTATATCGCTCTTCTCCATACAGCAGGACGTAACGTCTCTGAGCATTTAGGCTACCATAAGTACCCTATTTGACATTGATAAAGAAAAAAAGCAGCACACGTGCTGCTTTTTTTTACCACAAATTTATAATTGAAACACCATTTCACTTAAGGGTTAGCATGGGAACTTCAGCTTCAAACAATATTCTTGATTTCTTGATTCATCTCGACCCTTTCGATCTTCTTCCAAAGCCCGTCGTTGAATCACTGGCTAGTGCGGTTACCGTCAAATACCTCGCCAAAGGCGAAAATATTGAATTTCATTCCATGTGCGAGAAACGTTACCTCTATGTGATTCGAAAAGGTGCCATTGAGCAACGAACCCAGCTCAATAAGTTACGAGCGCGCCTTGGAGAGGAAGATCAATTTGGATTTACTTTTCTAGAGCCTCTTAAAGAAGCTGAAGATGGGTATCGAGCAGAAGCGATTGAAGACTCGCTGCTTTACCTCATACCGCACGCCAACATCCAAGAAACGTGCGAACAGCATCCCGAGATCAAAGACTACTTTGCGGCTACGGTCAAAACACGTTTACACTCTGCGATACGCTCAATCGTCAATAAAGAAGATAAAAGTCTGTTCTTTCGTACTGTTGGTGAAGTAGCTAGCGAAAATATCACTGTATCTGACTATAACGACTCGATCATTGATGTCGCCAAAGCCATGTGTGGCAAACGTCGCAGTTCATGTGCAGTGGTTCTAAGAGAGCGTGAAATTGTTGGCTTAGTCACGGACCGAGATATGACACAACATGTTGTTGCCCAAGGGGTAAATACTCAGCGCCCCATTCATGAAGTCATGACTCGCAATCCCATCTTGATAAACAGCGAAGATAAAGTGATTCAAGCGATTTCACTTATGCTGCAGTACAACATTCGCTGCCTGCCTGTCATTGCCAACCACGAAGTAAAGGGCTTATTGACCACCACTCACTTAGTTCACAACCATAGAACTCAGTCACTATTTTTGATTGAAAAAATCAAGTACGCGAACTCGATAAGTGCCCTTGCGAATCTTCGAGATGAAAAGGAAACCATTTTCCAAGCCTTAGTCGAAAGTGGCGTGAGTGCCGAGATTCATGGTCAGGTCATGTCGATGATCATGGATGCTTTCAATAGGCGAATAATCCAACTAACCGAAGAGGTGCTCGGACCACCACCTTGTGACTATGCATGGATGGTTGCGGGATCTCATGCGCGAAATGAGGTACACATGCTGTCGGATCAAGACAATGCTTTAGTTCTTGCAGAAGATGCAACCGAGAATGACCGACTCTACTTTGCCTACTTTGCCATGCGCGTATGTAATGGACTCGCGGCCGTTGGCTACCCTTTATGCAGCGGTAAATACATGGCCGCTACTGCCAAATGGAACCAAAATGTAAGTCGCTGGAAAGATTATTACACGAAATGGGTAGCCAGTCCTGAGTATAACAAACTGCTCAGTATCAGTGTCTTCATGGAGATACGCTGCGTCTACGGGAATGCGGAACTTGTCGATACGCTTCAAAACCACTTACACCAGACCATTCATGCAAACCCTCGCTTTATCCCAGCGCTGACACGTGATGCCATCGAAACCTCACCACCACTTGGTATTTTTAACAGCCTAGTTCTTGAGAAAAGTGGTGATAATACCAAGTCACTCAACATCAAAAAGTTTGCCCTGAACCTTATTATCGATCTCGCTCGCATATACAGCCTTGCCGCTGGAGGCTCTTTAACAGGAACTGAAGAGCGTTTTCGTTATGCCGTCGAGCAAGGTACATTGTCTCAAGACAGCTGCGATAACATTGTTGGCGCTTACCGTTTTCTGATGCAGGTTCGGTTTAGACACCAACTCAACGCCCAAGTGCGCGGCGATACCCCAGACAACAACATCCGCCCTGATGAGTTCAGCAGTTTTGAACGTAAGCACCTAAAAGACGCGTTCAAGATCATTAGTGAACTGCAGGATGTCGCTAAACTCAAATTTTTAAGCGGGTTTTAATATGTTGGCCAAAACCCTACAAAAGCTCTTCTCTAAAGGCGATAGCATCGAAGCTCTGCACCAATCCATGCAGGCTAAACACTGGCCTTGTCATGCACTTGGGCATTACTTTGCCCACCCTCTCCCTAATGCAGAGCGCCCTGTGTCTGAGCAAAAATTTGTCGCCCTCGATTTTGAAACGACGGGGTTAGAACCAGACTCTGATAGGATCCTATCTATTGGAACGGTGGAGTTAAACTACGAAGAGATTGATTTAACCAGTGTTAGTGAAGTGATTTTGCGACAAGATGTGACTATTCGCCCGGAAAGCGCCGTCATTCATGAAATTATGCCAACGCAAGTTCGAGAGCAAGGCGTTGAAGCTGAGCATGCGTTCGATCAATTGATCGAGCACCTTAGGGGTAAAACCATCATTGCTCACAGCGCAGGTATTGAGTATGGCTTTTTGTCATCGTACCTAAAAAGGCGCTACCAAATAGAAAAGTTACCTTGTTACATGATAGACACCTTGATGCTTGAGAAACGATTTAGCTACTTAGGGAAAAATCGTGGACATTCCAGCTTTCAACTCGATGATCTGCGGCAACATTATAATTTGCCTAATTATTACGCCCATTCAGCGGCCAGTGATGCACTAGGATGTGCAGAGCTATTTTTAGCACAAATCAAAAGGCTAAAGCTCTGCCATCGTCCGCTCTGTGAGGTAATTTGTCGACCTTAAAGTACAACGTAATTCTACTTAACATGTCGCTAAGCGCTTCTTTTCAAATCCATAGCTGTTAGATTGTAGATCGTCAGATAACCGCTTGAGTTCTAGGAAGCTCAATGAAAACTGCTCAATTCGATTCAAGTTTACTTCTTGAACTTTGAGCAGTTGCTCGATGGACAGATAAACCTGCTCAGAAATGGCCAACTCATTTTTCGTCGACTGTTTTAAATCAGCTACAATACTCTGAACATCACTCGCACCTTGCTTAACTTGACTGAAAATCACACCAACCTGTTCAGATTTGGCCTCGCTCTGCGAAATTTTTTCAAGTAACCCCCTCAAGTCACTAGATACATGTTCAGACTCCAACAAGATATGCTCACTCATTTTTGAGATTTCCACCGTTGCATCGGACGTCCTAGCCGCTAGACTTCGAACCTCATCAGCAACCACAGCAAAACCACACCCTTGATCACCCGCTCTCGCTGCTTCAATAGCTGCGTTTAGGGCTAACAGGTTCGTCTGTTCAGCGATACCTTGAATCACCTCTACAACCCCTGTTATCTGCTCGTATTTTGCTGCTAACAGATCAAAACTGTGCAGTGAACCGTCTAGGCTAGCACGAATGTCCTCCACCGAGCTCTCCATAGATTGAATTGCCTCTACTCCCTCCTCAGACAGTGATTGAGACTGCAAGCTATTCGATTGTGCCTTATCAATACCTATATTGATTTCCTCGATACTGAGCTCAAGAGCCTTCATAGAGTTGAGAGTGTCATCTGAAATCGAACGGATTTGACCTAAGCTTTCCGTCGTTGTCGCGACATTACGATCTAGACTATCGGTAGACTGATTGATCATCATCGAAACCGAACTGATTTTATCGACAAATAGCTTCAAGGAAGCCTGCATCTGGCGAACCGACTCCAGAATGCTGCCTCGTGGAACCGACTGAGCAAGAAATTGAGATAAGTGCCCCTCTACTATGCGCTTTGTTAACGAAACAACGACACTCGGCTCACCACCTACAGAACGATAAATACTGCGCGCAATGAGACCGATTATCAGCAATATCACCGTTAAGATACCGCCGCTGTAGATCAAAAGGCGTGTCACAAGCTGCTGATAACTTTCTTCAACATCGTCCATGTATATACCAAGCCCCATCACCCATTTCAGCTCTGGGATCATAGTAATCGCGCTCACCTTGGTCATCTTTTCCGACGAGTTTGGTTTGCTCACCTCGCCGACAACATAGTTGAACTCCTTGTCCTTCAGCAAGTTTACATGACGAGCATAAGAGCTTTGGAAGATCCCCAGCTTTTCGCTGCGCACATGCACACGAGAGATAGCATTGTGGTCATTCGCCCAAATGTAAGCATTACCCAAACGATAAGTAGACAGCGCTGCAATGACGCGTTGCTCAGCTTCTTCCGGGGAGCGACTTTGCATAATGGCACCCGATGCTTGTTTCTTTGCAAACGAAAGTAGCGATGCCACCTCATGCTTTTTGGTTTCGACCAAAGATGTTTTTATTGAATCCAAGCTTACAAACACAATCAACGCGATACCCAACATCGCTGTAATCAGCAGCAATGCGCCCTTTTTTATCAATGTCATAATCCCTCACAATAAAAAATGACCACACTAACAATCTAGCGTGGCCATATCCGGTCAATCAGTTACAACAAACGCTTAGAAGCTATAGGTAATACCGATACGGCTTCGAAGCTGACGATCGCTTGAAGTGCTCGATACCGAAACATTGGCAAATTCCACATAAGGTCGCCAACTCCAGTCCTCTCCTTTGTAGCCTAGTTTGAACAACGCATCCCAGTTGGTGTCATCATTATCGAAGAACACTTGGTCATCCAAACCTTTCTCATAGTTCGCCTCTAACCCAAACTGAAAACCATTGTATTTGTAATCAAGGTTAGCCGTGACTTTACTCTTCTGCTCGGCAGAGCGATCATCAGAGAAGTTACGGAACTCATGGCGATAGCGGAGCTTAGTGACAAGCCCCGAATCAAAGGAGTACTGAGCACGGAGTTGAGGCTTGTAGGTTACGTGACCAGGAAAGAAGGTTACCGGCATACCAGGAATAAGCATCCAGTTATCATCAATTTTATATTTGTAGCCGAAGTCAAATTCGTTGCCTTTCGATTGCCATTCCGAAAACGGCTTACCTTTTTGCATTGCTTCGACACCAAAGTACATATTTCCAACGCCAGCACCAAGCTTTACGCGGCTAGCGTAAGTTTCACTTTCGTGTTTATATTCTTGACGAAAATCGAGAGATGCCGCAGAAACAGAGGCACTAGCAACCAATGCCACAACCGCAGTTGAAGCTAATTTATAGATTCTAGACACTGTATAATTCCTTTTATTTAAATAATAGATTTTCTACTTTTTTACTATTTGATTTTTCTTTACTTAGCTCAGAAACCGCATCAGTAAATAACGGCTCACCATACGTTTTTTGCGCATAAAGTAAATTTACAAAAGCTTTAGAACTATCAAATCCTTTTAATTCTTTGTATTGCCATTTATCAGGATGATTGGCATGTTTAGCAATATATTGATAGCCCTTTGCTAAAGAATGCTTGTCAACTTCATAATTCCAAACATCCACGCCAAGCTTATTTCCGAAGTGCCCTAGGTGATTATAGGCTTCTAGATTGAAGTTTGAATAATGCCAAGGACGAGTGCGTTCTAGCTCTCCATGCTGACGACCATTCATATCAAACTGACTACCAATTCGGCGCATTTGAGTGATTCTCAGGCGTTGCTTAGCAATATCGTCTTTGCCCACAAATATGGCAAAAGCGGCTACTTGCGCGTCATACCATGTGCCATGATTGTTATGCCAATTGTCTTCTTCAAAGCCATGATTACTGGTTAGAAGCCATTGGTTAAAGTCACTAAACCACGCAATCATGGTCTGATAGTCTTGTGGATCAAGCTGTTGCTTTAAAATGTTAATGCTGTCCAAAACTGGTATCAGCAAGCGGCTATCAATAATACCAATACCACGTCCATCAACAATTCCAGGAATCGCTTGAGCATGATTTAGGTTTGGGTTCATTCGTGTGTTTGGATCGACAAACCAAGCATTAAGTTGAGCTTTCGCTTTATCTGCATAGGCTTGATTGTCGGTGAAGTAATAAGCAAGGCTTAAATCTGTCACGTCTTTAGCAAAACGGATAAAGCGCTGTTTGTCGGTTGCCGCACTTTTGGTAGCCATATTATATTCACCGTCACGGCGCACATAAGGTAAGCCATCTTTAGTGTCAGGGTTCGGCCACCAATAAGGCCCAAAGCTGAAATAATCATGCTTGTCACCACTAGCTGGTAATAACGTTTTATTGGTCACTGGGTCTATGGATACTTCCAGTGCTTTTTCAGCCTTTTCCACTAACTCGTCAATAGAATCTTGTTTCACCGTTAGGTGTTGCTTGTTATATTCAAGAGCAGCCTCATCATATGAAATGAAATTGATATTTCCCGCTATTGAACCCCAAGAAACAACAAGAGAAATAGCTATCAAACCTTTCTTAAAAACCATAAAACCTCCTTAATGAAATTAAATTTAATATTAATTGAAACATTGGTTCAAAAGTAAGATCTAGATCATTTAATTACATAAACACTATATCGACATTAGTAATTGTGAGTTTGATCAAAAATGACAAAGTTAGAGATTTTGGTATTTAATCAAATATAAAAAGGAGCTCATAAAGAGCTCCTTTTTATATTGTTTAATAATTTGCAACTTAGTACGACCTAAAACTAACGTACTGACAATTGTTGTTTGCTTTTATTTGAACCAGTTTTCCTGTTAGAGTATTACTGCTCACATAGTTTGATGTCACGCTAATTGAGCTACTGCCATCAACACTGGATAACGTTCCCCCTGAAATCACAGCTACCATTTGCATCACTATCCCATACTTGTACTGTCTGCCTGCTAGATCTCTATCAGTCACTATGCAAGATGCTTGGGACAGATCTACTTCCATTTTCTGACCCCAAATATATTGGGTCATGGTATCACATCCCTCAAAAACTGGTGGATCAACAGGCTCTTCAGGCCCAGCACCTTCCGGTGGCCAAGAGCCTCCAGCAACAGTAACGCCAGATTCAGGAATATGCTGATGAACACCTTCTGCCAATGTTTGATCCCAAGTCACTAGCGGCACCGACATAAATAAGGTCGCCTTGGCTAAACTCGCCAGCTTTTCCGGATTCTAAGAAAATAGTGGTATCACCCATTTTTACTGGTTGTGCAAACTCAATGCTGTGTTTCCAGTGAAAGTTGACGCTCCCTTCGTAAGCAGGTTCTTTAACATGCTTCTCTCGCATCTCGACACGAAATACGCCAAAACCAGGGCAGTATTACCATCGTATTGTTACTCGTTGAGACATTAACCTCGTTGTCGATGATCGCTTGCAACGCAGTCGAGTCATCAATGCCATCATCAGCGATAACACCGTGGTCTACTGCATAGATAGTATTTTGAAATGTCGTAGGTAACACTGCACCTTGTTATAACCTGGAGCAGAAAGACCAGAGGCGTTATATAAGGTTAGAGGTATAAGTATGGCAATTATGTTCACGTTTGAATCTCCCTTCCGTGTTTAATCCTTGGTTCCTAGTTAAAAAGGAGCTACTGTGAATTGCGTAGCTCCTAAATGGGGTTAATAAATATTATGTGGAGGTGCTAGTCGTTAACTTACCCGCCTGCTTTGCACTTCTAAGAAGTAAGCTACCAACTGTAACAATAACTACACCACAAAAGACAAAAGCCATGCGACCCCAGAATGGATTCGGGATCAGCACCATTGCTGTCACCAATAAACCGAAGACTAAGATGAGCTTTCCAAGCATGTCACGTTGTTGACGGTCCATTTCATCTTGACCCTCTTCTTCAATAACTGGCGTATCAACATCATTCCAGAACTCTTTCAGTTCCGTATTACGAGCCCCAACAGGCTCTTTGTAGAATCGAGTTGTTAGGCAGAAGAAACCACCAGTAATGACTAAGTGACCGACAATACCTAACAGTACTTTAAGGTCTTTGGCTTCTCGACCTGTGAAAGGGGTCTCTAAGTTCAGTAAATCCGCCACCACATCCGCAGTAATAACAAAACTCACTAAATACGAAACGACCATACCGACCGCAAGCGTTGCCCAAGCGGCCCAATCAGGGGTTTTCTTAATGAACATACCAAAGAACAATGGTACGAGGATTGGCATTTGCAGCAGCGTACTGACGTACATCATCGCATCAAACAAGCTCAAACCGCGCAGTGAGTTAATAAATAAGGCGACCATAATAATCAATGCACCAAAGACCATCGTCACTATTTGACTCACGCGCATCAATTTTTTGTCATCCGCATTTTTGTCGATAATCGGTGCATAAAAGTTACGAACGAAGACACCAGAATTGCGATTAAGTCCCGAATCCATCGAAGACATTGTTGCGGCAAATACCGCCGACATGAGTAGACCAACCATACCAACTGGCATGACATTTTCTACGAATACCAAATACACCGCATCGGCTGCTTTACTGCCCAGCTCCGCAGCATGCGCTGTTGCTGCATCTGGGTAGATAACAGCTGTTACCCAAGGTGGCAAAAACCAAATAGCAGGACCAATCAGCATCAATACAAACGCAAGCAGCGCCGCCTTCCGAGCATTGATTGAATCTTTCGCTGTCAGGAAGCGATAAGAGTCCTGCATATTGTTGATATTTTGAAGTTGTTTAACAAACATGAAGATGAACCACGACACGAATAGGAGTGGATAATTCATGCCAGATCCCATGATGCTATCAGCAGGGAATTGCTCAATAAGGTTAGATGGACCGCCAATTTTCACTAGGGCGGCTACTGCACACACCACAGTTACGGCCATAATAACCACCATCTGAACAAAGTCAGACGCTACAACGCCCCAGGCACCGCCAATAACGGAGATGAATAGAACAATTAGGCCGGTAACAACAATTGTCGTCTCTATATCTATTTTAAATACCGCGCTGACAAACAGCGCCAGACCATTTAACCAAATACCCGTGTAAACCACACTTGTTGGCATGGTTGCCCATGTAAATACCTGTTCGTTTGTCGTGCCAAAGCGACGACGAACACCTTCAATTGGTGTGACAACACGCATTTGACGAAAACGGTATGAAAAGAATAGCCAAGAAAGTAAAAAGCCAAATGCGTTGGCCATAAATACGACCATGATGGGAAAGCCATCGGTAAATGCTTTACCTGCTGCCCCAGTGAACGTCCACGCACTGAACTGGGTCATGAAGGCCGTAGAGCCCACCATCCACCACAGCATTTTACCGCCCCCGCGAAAGTAATCACTGGTAGAACTACCTGCGAAGCGTTTAAAGATGACGCCTATCGCTATCATAAAGATAAAGTAAACGCCCACTACGAGCATATCGACATTCATTCTGAACTCCTTTTACATTTTATTTTCACGTAATTTTTAAAACCGTGTTTTATTATTTACCAAATAACGTTTTCATAAAGTTCATTTAGGTCATTATGTGAGCTATGTAACTAATTATTTCTAACGGTGTGATTTTGTGTTGTTGAGGTCAAAGAATGCGTAAAAGGCACAAGCAACGTTGCTGATATGGTTGTAGAAGGCTCAAATAGATGCCCACGAAGCACTCCTTACTATAAGAGCCACTCAGCGGCGTAAAGGAGGCAGCTGCGCTTACTGCTATTTGATTGGTGAGATCACTCAAGCATCATTAGTACAGAAGCAAAAAGCACTATAAGTTCTAAAGAAACCAAAGAAGAAATATCACATCCAATATAAAAAAATGAAAAACCGTTTCATTCATCACAAAAGCGCAGAGTTTGTTGGTAATCACCACGTACTTAAAGCAATATTGAACCATTGTTTTATTTTTAAAAATCTTTATTTTAGAGGTAAGTGTTATGAATATTGACATTGTTGTTGTCGGTGTCTATTTCGTCTTCATGATCGCTGTAGGCGTCATCTTTAAACGCTTCGCAGGTAGTTCTACCAGTGATTACTTTCGCGGGGGCGGTAAAATGCTGTGGTGGATGGTGGGCTCTACGGCCTTCATGACCCAGTTCAGTGCGTGGACGTTCACTGGGGCAGCAGGTAAAGCATTTACCGATGGCTTCCCTATCATGGTTATTTTCATGGCCAATGCGTTCGGTTTTTTGCTGTCTTGGCTGTTTTTCTCCTACCGCTTCCGTCAAATGCGTGTTGTCACTCCAGTAGAAGGGGTGCGTCGCCGCTTTGGCACGACAAACGAACAGGTATTTACATGGGCAACCATGCCAACCAGCATCGTTTATACCGGTATTTGGCTAAACGGTCTGGCGCTATTTGTTAGTGCCGTATTCAATATCGACATCGAAACGACCATCGTCATTACCGGCTTGATTGTTCTATTTATTTCCGTGATCGGCGGTTCGTGGGGTGTGGTTGCATCCGACTTTGTGCAAATGGTCGTCATCATGGCGGTAACTGTTGTATGTGCGGTTGCAGCTCTCATTAAAATTGGTGGCCCAAGCAACTTAATTGAGCAGTTCCCCGCAGATTCTGTTATGGGTCCGAACATGAATTACCCACTACTGTTCGTAGCATGGTTCATCTTCATGTTTGTTAAGCAACTTCAAAACATCAACAACATGCAAGATTCTTACAGATTCTTGACTGCAAAAGACTCAACCAATGCGCGTAAAGCAGCGCTGCTAGCGTTTGCTCTCATGCTGATTGGTCCTGCTATTTGGTTTATGCCGCCATGGGTAACTGCAGTCCTTTACCCTGATGCTGCGCTAGCCCACGCTGACGCTCTTGGCGGCAAAGCCGCTGATGCAGTTTATCTGGTGTTCGTTGAGCGCGTCATGCCAGTGGGTATGGTTGGCTTACTTATGTCTGCTGTATTTGCCGCAACAATGTCTTCAATGGACTCAGGTCTAAACCGCAACGCAGGGGTATTTGTTCGTAACTTCTACAGCCCTATTATTAATAAGAATGCATCTGAGAAGAAACTGATGCGTGTCAGCCAAGGTGTCACTGTGGTGTTTGGTGCACTGATTATTGCAGTTGCTCTATTCATCAACTCACTCCGCGGATTGAGCCTATTTGATGCCATGATGTACGTTAGTACATTGCTACAAATGCCTATCCTAGTTCCTCTGTTCTTCGGCATGTTTATTAAGAAGACGCCTGATTGGGCAGCTTGGGCTACGCTAGCTGTCGGTATGGTGGTTTCTTACATGGTGAGTTTTGTCATCACACCAGATGTCATCGCCAACCTTCTAGGTATCGAGGGCGGCTTCACAAGTCGTGAGGCATCAGACTTGACGGTAATGAATGGCATCATCGGTCACCTTGTGTTCACCGGCGGTTTCTTCTGCCTAACCACTAAGTTCTACAAAGAGCCACAAGGCGAACGTAAAACAGAACTTAACGAGTTTTGGACTGATGTGGCAACACCTGTTATCGAGGAAGAAGGACAAGATGCGGTTGACCGCCAGCAGCGCAGCATGCTTGGTAAGCTCATCTTAATCTTCGGCGTGCTGGTAACTGCTATGATACTGATACCAAATCCATTCTGGGGTCGCATGGCATTCTTGTTCTGTGGCGGTGTGGTACTGACCGTTGGTGCTCTGCTGCTAAAAAGCGCCAGAGAGACCAAAGTACTTAACCAGCAAACTCAGAGTTAACGTAGTGACAAGGGGCTGTCCACCAGCCCCTATTTTGCGTTTAGCAATCCACTAATCACCACTACGTTTTAAAAAGTATTTCGAGATGAAACCCATGAACCAATACATCCATGACGATTTTCTTTTAACCTCGGATTTGGCTCGCCGCTTGTTCCATGACTACGCCAAAGCCATTCCGATTATTGATTATCACAATCACCTAGATGCAAAACAGATTTGGGAAAACCATCGTGCGAGTAACATCGCTGAATGCTGGCTGCATAGTGATCACTATTTATGGCGAGCTATGCGTAGCAATGGAGTTGAAGAGCACTACATAACCGGCGATGCTCCAGACAAGGAAAAGTTCGAAAAGTGGTGTCAAACCGCCCCGTACCTGCTCGGCAACCCGCTTTATCAGTGGTCTCACTTGGAGCTAGAGCGATTCTTTAACTGCTCACTACTATTGAATCCAGACAACGACGATGCTATCTGGTCACACTGTGAAGCCGAACTTGCTACATCAAGACTCACAACTCAGAATGTATTAAAACAGTGTAATGTCAACACGCTCTGCACTACAGACTCTCCGCTCTCCGATCTTCGCTACCATAAACTGATTGCAGAGTCCGACTTTGACGTCGAGGTGCTGCCTACATTCAGAGCAGACGATCTCTTTGCGTTTGGGTCGCCGAGTGCTTTTCGCAATATGATTGATACATTAAGCACAATCACTTCTCTCCATATAGCATCGGTCAATGACTTTCTCAACGCTATTTCAAAGCGAATCGAAGCATTTCATGACGCAGGCTGCCGATTATCCGATCTTGGACTTACTCAGGTGAATTTTGCGCCTTGCTCACATAAAACGGCTCAACTACTATTTAAGAAGCTTTTAACAGAGCAAGCTCTTAAAGATATCGAAACCACACAACTTAGCTCTTATTTGTTCAACCAACTGGGTCAACACTACCATAGCCGTGACTGGGCAATGCAACTTCATATTGGTGTGCTGGTTAACGTCAACGAACGTCGAAAACAGCAGCTTGGTGGCGGTACCGGATTTAGCGTGATGAACGATCGTCTAATTGCTGAAAACCTCACCCAGTTTCTCAGTCAACTAGATTTAACCAACCAACTACCAAAGACCGTGCTTTACAGCATCAATCCGAGCCACAATGCACTACTCAGTTGTATTGCTGGCGCTTTTCAAGACAGTGACTCGGCCGCTGGGAAAATCCAATTTGGCGCAGCATGGTGGTTTAACGACCACAAAGACGGTATGGAAGCACAGCTAACCACATTAAAAAACGTGGGAGCGCTAGGTCGATTCATAGGTATGTTGACCGACTCCCGAAATGTGTTCTCAATGAGTCGCCATGAGTATTTTCGCCGTGTACTCTGTAATCAACTGGCCGTTTGGGTTGAAAATGGAGAGCTCCCAAATCACGATGTCCTACTTAAAGAGACGATCGAAAACATCTGCTATTACAACGCATTGCATTACTTTAACTTTCCTCAATCCACACTCACAGGGAATGCTCAATGATCCAGTTCAGCGAACAACAAATTCAAACCATTAAACAACGCGCTTCTGAGCAAACCATCGTCCAACTCATCGCTGACAATCATGTTGTCCTCAATAGCGAAACATTAGTACCACCCGATGGTCGCGCAACCTGGAACCTGTACTACTTTTGTCCAGAGCATGGCGTTCGCCTTACGTGGGATCGTGAAAAGCCACTTTCACACTGTTGCCCTGTTGACGGTAAAGAGTTCACGGGTGAACCATACGACGGCGCTTGGTGGCGATGGCTAAATGGCTTGAATGCAAAAGCGTGCTACGATCTTGGATTGCTTTGGAATCTAACCGGTGAGCAACGTTTCTTCGATAAGGTAAAAGACATTCTACTTCAATCCGCTAAATACTATCCGGATTACGAGGTTCATGGCGGGATCCCTTACAACGGCCCTGGTAAAGCCAATGCACAAACTCTATGCGAGGCAAACTGTCACTTAGACCTTGCTCGCGGCTATGACTTTATTCGTGAACAACTGACACCAGACGAGCAGTCGTACATCGAGCAGCGCCTACTTCGTGAAGGGGCTGAGTTCTTGATAGAGTACCGAACTGACCAACTCCACAACCATGAGATGAAAATCAACGCCACTATTGGCGTGATTGGGCTTATCTTGGAAGAGAGCCGCTACATCGATTTCGCTCTGAATACTAACTACGGAATCCACTATCAACTTAACCACGGCTGTTCAGAAGAAGGGATGTGGTTTGAAGGTTCGATCCACTATCACTACTACGCCTTACAAGCGCTGTTGAACTTTGAAAAGATCGCCTACTCGACACCTCATTCAGTAAGCTCTAACCCTAACTTTGTTAAGATGCTCAAGTTCCCTCTCAACTTGGTGCTGAATACCGGTGACTTCCCCCGTCTCAATGACTGCATAGCCGGCCAAGAACGCATTACTCATTCACATCTGTTTGAGTTTGCCTACGCTCAGTACCCTTGCAATGAGTTTGCGAGTGTTTTAACCAGCATCTATCAAAATATCTCAAGAGATAACATCGACGCATTACTTTACGGTGTCGATGAACTTCCAAAAGCTGCTCCACTGCAATGTCAATCTGTCCACACCATTCAAGCGGGCGTGACGATTCATTATGACCAAAGCAATGATCATTCACTGCTTGTTAAACACAGTCCATATGGAGGTGAACACGATCACTACGATCGATTAGGATTGATCATTGTTCGCAATGGCAAAGAGATCCTACCAGATCTCGGCACAACCGGATATGGCGCGGAGCTTCACTACGGCTATTACAAGAATACCGCCACGCATAACACCCTCGTTGTGAATCAACAAAACCAATCGCCAATCGACTCTACATTGCTTCACTTCTCTGACTCACCTATTTGTAAAGTCATTGATACGCTTGCTGATTGGAACCAGCCACCTGCGGAAGTTGATAGTCACACCATCGAGCAGTGGGATAGTCAGGCATATCAGAATGTTATGTTCAGACGTATCTTATTCTGTGTTGGCGAAGCGTATGTAGAAGCAAACTTGATTGCCAACCCGCATCAGCAACAGTTGGATTTGACCTACCACATTCGCGGTGAGCATACCGAAACAAATGACTTTGAGATCTGCTCCAACCCGCTGCCGGGCGCACTGAGCCGGATGACAAATACACGTCAGTTAAGTTCGGTTTCTGCACACTCCCATCGCTACGCCATTGAAGGACAAACGCCATTTAGCCAGAAGATGGTATTCAGTTCGCCGTGTGGCGTCTTGATTGGTGAAGCGCCAGATAACCCAGCAACATCAAACCTTGCGTACATCTTGATTCGCTCCAATGCAACCGCGTTAAATACCATGGTGCTACACGACCTGTCACGCGATGCCAATCTTCTGCTTGAAGATGTATCTTGGAGCGACACTGAAATCACATTCAGTATCAACCAAGATTGCAACAAAACCACCATCAAATACAACTTGTATTCGCATTCTTTGCGGACTCAAAATAGGCAGCCTGAAAGCGACAATCTGGCACTCAACGAATAACGGTAAGGCCAGCTCTTTCACCAAGAGCTGGCTGTATTTTTCTCAGTATCCTCAGTTAACCATCTGTCACCAATACACAAAATCTCTACTCCCATAATAATACAAACCGTACACTCCAGCGCTTTATACAACTTCAGGCCCCACGAACAAAACTTTGTCAACGATTTACTAAATCAACAATCCCAAAAGAAACACATGCATATGAGCCTAACTAAACTCCATCAATCTCAATAAAGCTCTTGCGCACACGGTGTAAGTTTAAATGAAGACTCCCTAGCAATAAGTTAAAAATCCCCCAAATACAAAATCCATCACTTTTAACTACCAACATCAAAAGTTGAGGTATATACTATTTATTATCCCTATACGGAGGCATAAATGGATAACCAACATACTACTACTACTTTTCAAGCGCTTAAAGTTGGTGCTGATGCCTATATTCAGCGCCGAAACCAGCGTTTACTCGCCAATCACCGTAAAGAACTACGAAACTTTACCCGGGCTGAAGCATCAACTTATCTAGGAATTGATGCGAAAACACTAGATCGCTACGTCACTGCTGCAGAAATAGACCCACGTCGCCATGAAGACTCTCAATGGTCCATCGATATTGCAGAAATGTATAAAGTCCGTGATTTACTGCCTGAAAGCCTGCGTAAAGACCCTAAATTTCTGCGTAATGAAAATCAAAAGACGCAAGTTATGGTGATCCAGAACCAAAAAGGTGGTGTTGGAAAAACAGTTTCTGCCGCAACTATCGCATCAGGTTTAGCGACCGAATTTCACCAAGAGTACCGTGTAGGCTTAATTGATATGGACGGTCAAGCGACATTATCAATGTACTACGCTCCTGAAGCCGAACAAGAAGGCTACTTGTCTGTCGGTGATCTAATGATGAAAACATTTGATCTCGATGAAGGTGAAACTGTTAAACAAGTTATTTCTGAAGCCTTTCTTGAGACTACTATTCCTAATTTACGAATTTTACCTGCTGCACAAAGTGACCGAGCAATGGAAGGGTGGTTCCATGAACAAGTGTTTAGTCAAACTTTAGCTTCTCCTTATTCATTACTTGACGACATCATTGATAGCGTAAAAGACGAGTTCGATATAATCATCATCGACACCCCACCCTCTTTAGGCTATGCGACTTTCAACGCCTATTTTGCGGCAACAAATGTCGTGTTCCCGTTATCGATTACCGAAAACGACATTGATGCTACATGCTCTTACTTTAGCTATATCCCACAAGTGTGGGCATTGTTAGAAAACGCTAACCATGAGGGCTATGACTTCATGAAAATATTACTAACTAATCATCGTGACAGCTCAACGACTACCGAGTTGATGAACAACTTATACGATCACTTCTCTCCTTATTTATACTCAAAAGAATTTAAGCACAGTGAAGCTGTTCGTCAGTCTTCTTCCCTACTCTCGACGGTATTTGACATGTCAAAAAGTGAATACCCGAAAAGCAAAGCAACCTTCCAAAGTGCGCAACAAAATAGCTATGAAGTCACGAGCCAGATCTTGCGCGATATTCTGAACGTTTGGCGTGAACAGGAGAACAAGTAATGGCAAAGAAACGTGGCGGTAGCCCTCTAGGTAATGCACCAGGTTCAGCGCAAGCACAACAATCAGCGGCCAAAGCAAACTTAGATACTCTAACATCGCAACTCAACACTGAATTAGAGAAAAGTGGCCAGAATGCCGCCGAGTATCTACAGCATAAATTCGGCCTAGAATCGGTAGGTAAAAAGATGGTGTGGCAACTGGCATCTGGTACGACTGCGACTTTTAACGAAGTTACCTTGTCATACGAACAGGTAAAGCAAAACACTGTAGTTACGTTTGATGTTAATGGCCGAGACCAGTCTTTGTTAACCAAAGAGTCCTTAGTAGATTTAGACTCGTTAGAGTTCCAACAGTTTTACCCAGCCGTAGGCCGCGAAATAGATGGCCACATTGATGTTCTTGATGGGTCTCGCCGCCGTGCTTGGTTTTTACTTCAAGAAGGTCGTGTAAAAACATTCCGAATTCTCGTCACCCAAGACGAACTTTCGACAGCTGATGCAAAAGCGCTTGCCAAGCAGTTACAAACAGCTAAAGAACACAATCAACGTGAGATTGGCTTGCAGTGCCAAATACTGATGAAGAGTGGCGAGCTTACTCAAGAAGATACGGCAAAAATATTGAACATTAGCCGTCAAGCGGTGGGCCGTGCGCTGAAAGCTGCCAGTATTGATAGTAAGCTGATCGCCCTATTCCCTGTTGTTAATGACTTGTCTCACACAGATTACTCTATCCTGGCTAAAGTGATGAAAGCGTTTACTGATGACAAGAAAGCTCTGAGTAGCTTCATCAAAAAAATAGCGAGTAAAGCTGTCAATGCTCAGCCTGAGCAGAGCCAAGAAGATGTCAAAGATGATCTAATTTCTTTCATCAAAACCGAGTTAAAGATCGTCGAAACCAAACAAGAATCAGACAAAGCGCTGGTAACTCCTTTAGCTGAATTTGATAGTAAAGGCATGTTCGCTCGCAAAAAAGTGAAAGGTCGTAATTTTTCGTATGAGTTTGGGCGATTGTCAAAAGAAGTTCAGTCCCAATTGGATTCCGCTATTCAAGATGTATTGAAAAACAATAGCAAGAACTAGCGCCCCACTCTTCAGAAATTAGTGACGAAACTTATTAACTTATATTGTAAGTGTCAGACAAATTACAGAGGTCTAGCTTTCAGCTAGATCTCTTATCTAATAAGAGTATCGAAATATAGAGACTTCAAAAAAACCTCTCCCCATCCATACGAATGAAACATGCTGCCATAGAACAGGTTGTTCCTAAAGATTGACTGGTTCGGAAAGTTGATAGCCCTATCAACTCGTGCCGTAAGCACCATCACCAAACACATCAAAGATACTTCGGCGTGTTTGATTCAGTAAGTTCGAGAGTACTTCTCCATCTGTAACCGTTGATAAACTACACAGCAACAATGATCTCATGGGTGCTTGTATCGACGGCAATATGCAACTTTCGCAAGACTCTACGCTTACCATCCGTCCCGTGTTTTTTGACTTTCCATTCTCCTTCGCCATAAATATTAAGACCAGTAACATCAATGGCTAGGGGCTGTATCGCCCCTCTCGTTTTAGCCGTAAGTGAGACCTCAACGTTCTTGGTTCTACGACTGATGCAGGGGTAATGCGGACAACTTAACGGTACATGAGCTAGCCTAAATATCGAGTCGATAAATCCTTGCAGCGCTCTCAGTGGTATAGAAAAACTCGTTGCACCATAAGTGCTGTAGTGATAGCTAAATCACTGAACTGACGCGGCCTCCCGCGCTTATTCTGTTTGCTTTCCGCCCACCCGTTTATTGCCTCTTCATCAATCCAAAAGGTCAGAGGACTACGGTTAATGAGTGATTGGTAGTATTGCTTCCAATTGGTTGTTTTGTTATGAGGTTTAGGCATGAGGATAGGACGTAGCTGATCAGACCGTGGGTTGATGATTTAGTGATACACACCAGAAGTTTTGGACATTGAGTTAAGTGGGTACAATCACTAATGGAGTGAACCATGACAACTAAGAAAAAACGTATTAGCCATTATCCTGAATTTAAAGCAAAAAACCTGATGCTGGAATAGAAAGTGCTCGAAATACCGCCAAAAGGCGGTCGTAAAGCTCGCAAGGCTCATTTAGATATCAAATATTCCCCCGTGACACTCAAGTCTCCTGCAAACAAGAAAGAGTTTGATAACATTCTGCTTTACTACGTGGGGTGTATCGAACAAGGAGAGAATAGCGATAAACTCGCATGGTACTGACTGACTTCAGAGCCGTTAAGGAGCAAGGAAGAGGCCCTCAAAATTGTCAGTGATTATGAGCGGCGCTGGCTAATAGAAGATTTTCATAAAGTCTGGAAAAGTGAAGGGACTGAAGTAGAGCAACTGAAAATGCAGAGTAAAGATAACTTAGAAAGGCTCAGCGTCATTTTAGCTTTTATCGCGACTCGCTTACTCCAGTTGAGGTTTATGCATGTGTCAGATGAGTTATCTAAGACCAGTTGTGAGCAAGTGTTAAAGGCAAAACATGGAAGTTAATGTAGCTAAAACTGGAGAAAAAAACTACCGAAGGAAGCGCCCAATATATCATGGTATTGCCCGGTTAGGTGGTTGGAAGAATACCAAGCGAACGAGTCGCGCTTCCATAAAGACGTTATGGCAAGGATGGTTTAGGTTACAAACCATCCTTGAAGTATATGAACTCGCTAAGTATCTTGATTAACCAGGTTTGTGATCAAGAGACAGAGTATCGGCTGGCCCTTTCATTTTCTAGTTATGTCGCTCTCTATCGAACTATCTGGAACCGATCGCTCGAACTAATTCTGCGATTCCGTCCCAATCACCCTTATCCATTTTGTCGGTAGGAACCATCCAAGTTCCACCGCAGGCAACGACTGATTTTAGCGCTAAGTAAGAATCTACGTTAGCTGGGCTCACGCCACCTGTCGGCATAAAGTTAACTGGATAAACCGCCGTAAGTGCTTTCAACATGGCGATACCACCAGATGGCTCTGCTGGGAAGAACTTTAGTGTCTTAAGCCCCATTTCCATTGCTTGTTCAACCAAGCTTGGGCTATTCACTCCAGGAACGATCGTAACCCCTCTTTGCTGACAGTATTTGACTGTGGTTGGGTTCAAACCTGGGCTGACAATGAAATCAACACCCGCATCAATGGCAGTATCTACCTGCTCTGTGGTCAGCACAGTACCTGCACCAATCAGTAACTGAGGATAGGCTTCACGCATCAAACGAATCGACTCTGCTGCCGCTTCTGTACGAAATGTCACTTCAGCACAAGGCAAACCATTCTCAACTAATACTTTCGCAAGAGGTACAGCCTGAGCAACGTCATTAATGGCGATCACCGGAACGATGCGAATATCTCTGAGTCGTAGTTCAATTGTTTTCATTATTCATTTCTCTCATTATCAAACAGACAAATTAAGCCAAGTCGCTGCCGTTACTTGCGATCACTTTTTTGTACCAGTGGAATGACTTTTTAGGAATACGATTTAACGTACCATTACCTAGGTTGTCTCTGTCCACGTAGATAAACCCATAGCGCTTGCTCATCTCTCCGGTCGATGCCGCGACAAGATCGATACAACCCCAAGGTGTGTAGCCCATCAGTGGTACACCGTCTTCCATTGCTTCATGCATCGCAACAATGTGCTGACGAAGGTAATCAATGCGGTAATCATCGTTCACTTCGCCATTGTCATCCAAGGTATCACGAGCACCTAAGCCATTTTCTACCAAGAAAAGTGGTTTCTGGTAACGATCATAGAGTGTGTTCATCGTAACTCGAAGGCCAGTAGGGTCAATGACCCAACCCCAATCACTTGCTGGAAGATGCGGGTTTTTGATCGACTTAACAACGTTCGCCGCGCTAGTATTACCCGAATTCATATCGGCAGAAGCACAACGAGAAGCGTAGTAACTGAATGAGATGAAATCGACGGTATTCTTCAGAATCTCGAAATCTTCTTCTTGCGTTTCAAGCACCACACCTTTGTTATCAAATACCTTTTGAGCATAAGATGGGTAGTAACCACGAGATTGAACATCGATAAAGAACAAGTTCTCACGGTCTTTTTCCATCGCCATGAGTACGTCTTCAGGTTTGCAAGAGTATGGGTAGAAGTTACCACCCGCTAACATACAACCCACTTGGTTCTGCTGGTCCACTTCATGGGCAATTTTAGTCACCAAAGCACTCGCCACTAGTTCATGGTGAGCTGCTTGGTACTTCACTTGATCGTGATTTTCGCCTTCCTGAAACAACAACCCAGCACCAGAAAACGGGCTCGCTAGTAAGATATTGATTTCATTGAAAGTTAGCCAGTATTTCACCAAGCCTTTGTAGTTCTCGAAACAGGTTCTCGCGTAACGGCTAAAGAACTCAATCATCTTACGATTGCGCCACGAACCATACTCGTTGACCAAATGCATTGGCACATCGAAATGACACAAAGTAACGAGCGGCTCAATACCGTATTTCTTACACTCTTCAAAAACATCACGATAAAAATCTAAACCAGCTTGGTTCGGCTTTAGCTCATCACCTTTTGGATAGATTCGGCTCCAAGCGATGGATACGCGGAAGACTTTAAATCCCATCTCTGCCAGCAAGGCGATGTCTTCTTTGTAACGGTGATAAAAGTCTATCGCGTTATGGCTTGGGTAGAACTCGTCTTCGCTGAGCGTCACCTGATCAACCTGACCAAGCTTAATTGGCATGCGGTTCTCACCGTAAGGGATCATATCTACGGTTGTTAGGCCTTTACCACCCGCTAAGTGAGCGCCTTCAGACTGGTTTGCGGCAATAGCGCCGCCCCATAAGAAATCTTCGGGAAATTGAATGTTTGACATCGAATACCTCGGAAACAATAAAAGTCACCTTACGATGAAGTAAGGTGACTGAATAAATTAATACTAATTAGGAAGCAGACGCCACGGTGACCTTCTCTTCTGCCTTACTAGCTTCTTTCTTTACTGGCTCTGAATTTGCGTTTTCATCGGTATCATCTTCTGGAATATCTTCAAAGCCTAAAACTAGGGTTAGAATAAATGACAGCACAATGGACAATGCGATCAGACCGAACACCCAAACGATACTCATAGGATCATTCACATCAAAGAACTGTACGCTCGTAAACAGGCTTGGTGCCGCCATCGAGTGACTCGCAAGGCCACCCATGCCCGCTAATGCACCTACGATAAAACCAGTAATCATTGTTGCTATAAGTGGACGTTTCAGACGAACAAGCACGCCGTACAATGCAGGCTCAGAGATACCGGCGAAGATAGCTGAAGCACCCGCGGCTAATGATGTCTGCTTTAGTGCGCTGTTTTTGGTTTTGTAAGCAACAGCTAGACACGCACCACCCATACCAAGATTGGCACCGATTTCTGAAGGCATAACCATACCTTCACGACCCGTCTCAGCAATGGTTTGAATAATCGTTGGAGTAAATACACGGTGCATACCAGTAAGAACAAGTAGAGGCCACAACGCACCCATGATAGCGACGGACAACCAACCTAACGTGTCATGAATTGTGTAAACAAGCGCTGAAAGCGCAGTACCTACCCAAATACCAAATGGACCGATAAGTACGATAGCAACCGGAGCTGCAATCAATACAATCAACATAGGTTTCAGGAAGTTTTTAGTTACAGCAGGGGTAATGCTATCTACCCAACGCTCTATGTAAGAAAGCGCCCAAGTCATTACAAGTACAGGAATAACCGTGTAGGTGTATTTTACTGACGTGATTGGGATACCGAAGAAATCAACGTACTTGCCTTCTGCAGCTTGCGCCATCAATTCCATAAAATTGGGGTGGATTAAGACGCCTGCAATCGCAATAGATAGCGACATGTTGGTCTTAAATTTGATTGATGCAGAAGCTGCAACCATAACGGGTAGGAAGAAGAATGCTCCATCACCAATCGCTTTCAGGATAAGCAACGTTGGCGCATTAGGTTCAACCCAACCCAGCATATCAAGTACCATGGCTAGCAACTTGACCATTGAAGCGCCAATGATTGCGGGGATAAGAGGAGACATGGTACCAACCAGTGCGTCCAACATTTTCGCACCAATTGACTTAGCCGTTAGTTTCTCTTTTTTACTTGGAACCTCTGTTGCCGATTCAGTAGATAGCTCACAAATAGCCATCACTTCCTTGTATGCATACGATACCTCGTTGCCAATTATAACCTGTACTTTGTCTCCATTATCAACAACACCCATAACACCTTTCAGTGTTTTCAGATTGCTGATGTCGACGCCATCTTGGCTGTTTAAAACGAATCGTAGTCGAGTCATGCAATGTGTTAGAGCTGCGACATTTTTCTTGCCCCCAAGATGCTCAACAACAGATTTCGCAATTGCGCGGTAATCGTTGGCCATGTTATCCCCCAAAGCTCTTTCTAGTGATATTTAAACGCGAAATATAGTGAGATGTGACCATGTTTGAGTCAATTCGTCGCAAAAAACAATCTCAATAGTTGTGAATTGTTGTTTTGTGTTCTTCATCACACTTTCTTAAGTTACCGGTAACATGTTACCGATAACACTTATAAGATAAAGCCATATTTACAAGCGATGTTCAAAATTGAGATCACGCGCAAATTTGTTAAGAGGATTGAGTTATGGCTGGTAGTAGTGTCATCGTCATGGGAGTCAGTGCTTGCGGGAAAAGCACAGTAGGCGAGCATTTAGCAAAAAGACTTGGACGTAAGTTTATTGATGGTGACGACTTGCATCCTCGAGCAAACATTCAAAAAATGGCATCAGGCCAACCTCTTAACGATAATGATCGTATTCCATGGCTGGAACGCGTCAGCGATGCGGCTTATAGCTTAGAAAGTAAAAACGAACACGGTATTATTGTGTGTTCTGCGTTGAAGAAAAAATACCGGGACCAAATTCGTAAAGGTAATAACAACATCACTTTTCTCTTCCTCGATGGGGATATCGACCTAATTTTACAGCGTATGCGTCAGCGCCAAGGTCACTTCATGAAAGAAAACATGATTAAAAGCCAGTTCGAAACGTTAGAAAGACCTGACAGTGAACCCGACACTGTGGTGATTAGCATTAACGACGATATTAATAGTGTCGTTGATTACGCTGCAATTGTCCTTTCTATGACCGACGAGGCAATCGCATGACCCATCCTATAATCCAAGCTGTTACCCAAAGGCTGCTAGCTCGAAGCCAAATGGCTCGCCAAGAGTTTCTAC
This sequence comes from Vibrio sp. PSi01, assembly GCF_054960695.1. Classification (NCBI taxonomy): domain Bacteria; kingdom Pseudomonadati; phylum Pseudomonadota; class Gammaproteobacteria; order Vibrionales; family Vibrionaceae; genus Vibrio; species Vibrio sp. PSi01. Next base: position 75,952 of record NZ_JBHNYN010000013.1, on the reverse strand, counting down.
ACAGAACTCAACAGCAAGCCAATGCTGGCAAAGGGGGAACAGGGCTCTCCTGTGGCAACTTGGCTCACGCAGTCGCGGCATCTTGTTCAGATGAAAAGCGCTCTATTCTGGATCTCACTAAGTCTAACGTCGCGTTAGTTAGTTCTTATAACGATATGTTAAGTGCGCACAAGCCTTACCAACACTACCCCGACCAAATCAAAAAGGCGTTAGCTAAACTCGGCCATACAGCACAGGTGGCAGGATGCGTACCCGCGATGTGTGATGGTGTGACTCAAGGACAACCAGGAATGGATATGTCTCTGTTCTCAAGAGACTTGATCGCTCAATCTACTGCTTTATCACTTAGCCACAACGTGTTTGATTCAACACTGTTACTTGGAATTTGCGACAAAATCGCCCCAGGGCAGCTAATGGGGGCACTCTCCTTTGCGCACCTACCTACCGCATTTGTTCCCGCAGGATTAATGGCAACGGGCATCAGCAATGATGAGAAAGTACACATCCGCCAAGAATACGCAGCAGGTAAAGTGGGGAAAAGCGCTCTATTGGATATGGAGTGTAACGCTTATCACTCTGCTGGAACCTGTACTTTTTACGGCACAGCCAATACCAATCAGCTGGTATTTGAAGCGATGGGGCTAATGCTACCAGGCTCAGCATTTATTCATCCTGACTCTGCACTTCGAGCGTCACTGACTCAATATGCCGCCATTGAAATCGCTTCAATGACACCGCAAGCTTCAAACTTCCGACCGCTATCTGACGTTTTTACAGAAAAAAGTCTCATCAACGGTATCATAGCCTTACTCGCATCGGGAGGAAGCACAAACCACAGCATTCACATGGTCGCAGTCGCGCGCGCAGCAGGGTTTATTCTGACTTGGCAAGACATCAGCGATCTATCCGATGTGGTCCCTTTACTTGCTAGAGTCTATCCAAACGGACCTGCCGACATGAACGCGTTCCAAGCTGCAGGAGGGGTTCCAGCACTGCTACGTCGATTAGACCAAGCGAATTTACTGCACCGTAATGTCACGCCTACCTTTGGGTCGTTTGAAGATCAAATGAGCATTCCAAAACTTGAAGGTGAACAACTAACTTGGAAGGTGTGCGAACAATCCATAGACACTGACGTTATCGCAGGACCAGAACAAGTCTTTCAGACGACAGGTGGAACGCGAGTACTTTCGGGGAATCTAGGCAACGCGGTGATTAAAGTGTCAGCTGTCGCAGAAGAACAACGTGTGATAGAAGCGCCAGCGGTCGTGTTCGACTGCCAACACAAAGTGGAAGTCGCTTATCAAAGAGGTGAACTCAACAAAGATTGTATCGTTGTCGTGGTTAACAATGGCCCTGCAGCGAACGGTATGCCTGAATTGCACAAGCTCATGCCTATTCTAGGCAACATACAAAAGCAAGGTTTTAAAGTGGCTCTCGTTACTGATGGTCGCCTATCTGGTGCATCAGGAAAGATCCCATCCGCAATTCATGTCTCACCAGAGGCTATTCGAGGCGGATCCATTGGGCTTATTCGCGAAGGCGATATCCTGCGCTTAGATTGTGCGAGTGGCGAACTCAATAACCTCAACGACATGCAGTCTCGCCAAGCGAGAGTGTTTGAGGCAGATGCCAACCAACAAACCATGGGACGCAGCCTATTTACCGTTATGCGCCAATGCGTTTCGAGTGCAGAACAAGGGGCGAGTTTTATCGTTTAACTGTGTTATCACTTAAATGTAAAAGCAAAAGAGGCATCATTTCGATGCCCCTTTCAGTTTCCACCATACGTGACTAAACGCTTTCGCCATCAGTGATGCGATAGCCCATATCCACTATCGTTTCCGTGACTGGCTCGCCTTTCAAGCAAGCAAGCAGTAGCTCGGCACTTTTCTTCCCCATCTCATAACGTGGAGTATCTACACTGGTCAGTTTTGGGCGTATGGTTTGGCCAATATCCAAAGCGTTGTAGCCCACCACAGATAGCTGTTGCGGCACTTGGATTCCACGTTGCTGGGCAATGAGCAAGGTACCTATCGCGATGTCATCATTGGTGCAGAACACGCCATCTAGATCTGGGTAATCCGCAAGAGCGCGATCAAGCAGATCTTCAGCCAAAGAGAAGTTAGAGTGCTGTTCAGTCAACACATGCTTAGGCTCTAATCCAGCCTCATGCATCGCTTTGTCATAACCTTGCAAACGCAGCTTAGTTCGCGCATCCAGTCGAGCGCCAAAGTAAGCAATAGAGCGTTTACCCGCTTCAATCATTCGCTTCACGACATGGTAAGAAGCATCAATATGGTCCAAACCAACAACCATATCGATCGGATTGGTTGGTAGTTCCATCGTTTCAACAACAGAAACACCTGAATTCTTGATCATCTGTAACGTGCGGGGGGTGTGGTGGCTTTCCGTTAATATCAACCCATCAACCTGATACGAAAGCAGCGAAGCAATTTTTTCCTCTTCTTCAACAGCATCATAGCTAAAGTGAGCGAGCAACGTCTCGTAGCCATTCTCTTTAGTAACCGTTTCGATACCTTGAACAAACGCGGCAAAGATTTGGTTTGATAAAGAAGGGAGCAAGATACCGATCGCTTTACTTGACGACTTAGAGAGCATGGCTGGCGCTTTGTTTTCGATGTATCCCATCTCTTCAATAACCGCAGCAATTTTCACGCGAGTTTTGGCTGCAACTGAATCGGGATTACGCATGTAACGAGAGACGGTCATCTTGGTGACGCCTACTTTGTCTGCCACATCTTGAAGTGTGGTTCGAGTTTTCTTGTGCTGCTCTGTCATAACTATTTGAACTCTTTATTATGTTACAAGTAACATTATAAAGTTCTCACCCCCTCAAGTTCAACCCATTCGTTCTCATAGCCACACAAAATTGAAATGCTTCACTCCTTAACTGGTTGATAAGACGTTAGCAAAAGAGAGCCTCACGCGTGCTTGATAAAAGCTTGGCTTAACCGTTGAAAAAGTGAATCTACGTTGGGTAGGGTCGTGAGATGTTCGGACAATGGCGTATGAACCTGCGCATCGACCACGGTTGGATTCCCGCACACTTGATTATAAAAATTCACCGGCGCAACGATGTTCTCTAAGTCGACATCTAACAAGATACAGGCTTGCGAAAGTACAATTTGACCGCCCCCTTGTTTAAGCAAAACACGCTGAGCCGTGCCCACTATTTTTTGTTTATTGATATTGAGGCTATAGTCGCCATCACAATAAGAACCGGGGGTTGCGTGTACATCCACATCGATGCCCAGTTCTTTGAAAAACAGGGTTAAGACATCGCATAAATGTCGATACGCTTTTGGGATGTTGTAGGCTTCATCACGAGGCTAGTGGTAAATGTACGATAGGTTAATGTGCGAGCGCCATGCTTTACAACATGTCGAGAGCGCGAAAGCCAACGCTCTTATCCCCTATGACTACCCGGTCAAGTGCATGAGAGTGTTGGCGAAAACAAAGCCTGATATTGACGCACTCCTACCTTGGAACTTCGAACATTAGCAATATCGCCCCAGTTGCGTTTACTATGACGCAGATCACCTCTTCTGCAAAAAATAACGAACCCCCCGCTCCCCTCTACTTAGTTATATTTTTGGTCTAAAAATCAAGAGCTAACTAACGGAAGAAGTCGGGGTGAATATCGCATACCGTTGGTTCCTTAGAGTTTCTCTGGCTTAAAAAATTGCCCATACCTCAATACTCAATCAAGACCGCATTCGTCGCATCAATAGTATTGATATCTTCGAATACATTTTAACTATCATCGAGATCCAAGTAATAGAGAAACGATTATCTAAATATGCTTGATATAGATATTGGTGTAGAGCGAGATGAAAAAGCAAAACGGCCACTAAAGTGAAGAACATCAAAGTCAATATAACAGTTCCAGAAAGCAACTTCATGACACAAGGATTCATCGTTCTCTACAATAATGCCGTTTATGGCCAGTATGCTATCACCCTACACACGTATGCAATAGAAGGCATTATCAACGACTCTCTCCCTTATACCTAACGCTTGAAGCATCGAGGCACCTTGATTGTGTTCTGTGACCGCCTTCCACCAATAACAAAAACACCTATAAGAACAAACACTTTAAGTACCAGAAAGAGACAATCACATATTTATGTCGAGCAGAGCAAGAGCTTAACTACAAGGCAACAAAGAGATACGGATATCGGAGATAATCATACAGACATAAAGGAATTACTCGATCCATAAAACCGGCTATTCACTCTATAATGTGGGTTGTATTTTTACCTTTATCCCAAACAACCAAAGCATATGATCAACCATCAATTTTAGTGCACAAACATTTATTCAAAGAAATCCGGAAACAAAATAAAATACCAAAAATTAATTCTCATTTATTTAACATAAATCTTCTACAATTAGTCAATGCTCAGGCTGAGCATTGACAAAAAATGAAAATCACGAGTTATCTTTATTTCGATTTTCAGCTGAAATGAACACTAACGCGGGTATAACGATAGTACTTCTGTTGTTAACTCACATAAAGTGAATAATAGAAGTAGCAGCTTAAAATTAAGACTATGTTTGATAACTCAGCCAAACATTTACGGTACCATCCAAAAAGTCATAAAGCTCATAAGTCCCTATGTGACTGGTGGCATTTATTATCTGGACAGTGCGCACTTTGTCTGATTATACTTAATGGTGCATATCTTATAAATGTAGTGCAACCTCTTGTATTTAGAGGTTTTATCATTGAAGTATCGCGAAATGAGTAAGAATTACATTTTTCGAGAACTGGAATGCCAAATGACCAAGGAAGAGGTCGCCGAATTGTGTTTTAAATCTGTGAGAACTGTCACAGGTTGGGATGAGGGGAATCCAATTCCACCCGAGTGTAAAAGGCTTATGAGAATGGCAAAAGGTCGGGAACTTAGCGTAAGTGATGATTGGGAACAGTTCAAAATGTTATACGACAGGATGGAGCTGCCGACAGGCCAAGTAGTGAGGGCACAACAAATATTAGCAGGGATTGCATTATTGGGTATTCAATCAGAGTTAGAGATTAAGACTTCAACACACTTGCTTGGTCTTGCTAGAGCGATAGCTAATATCAAGAAATAGGATTAGAAAAGTATGGCTCTATCAAGGCGAATTCAAAGTCTAGGTCATATCTGCGAACTAAATGGATTTTTGCTGATATGGTTAACTCGACTGGCGAAAGATAGACCTTGTTTAGTGGAATTAACCTTGTTTAGTTGGATTCGCTAGTCCTCCTTTTGGGTCATATCAAGGAGAAAAAAGCCGGACTCATTGAGTTCGGCTTTTTAACTTACGATGATCATCAGCCTGCAATTCTGGCGCCTATAGAGAACTATTATTGAAAGTCCATATCCCCCAGTTGCAACGCCATATCAAACTCAAAATCTGCTTCGTCATAGTACGATGACAGAGGAACGTAATGGTTCTCATGAATATCTTTAACAATACGATTAATGTCTTCAAAGAAGTCATCATATAAGCCAGCAAGTTCGAATAAGGTTATAATATTAATAGTGAAAGAAGCAGTCCCATCTTTATGTTCTCTAATTCTATTTCCATACTTTGCAAGTTCTTTGTCAAACAACTCACTGTTTAATATAAAAGATTCATCGAACACTACTTTGTCTAACTGGTTGGATATCGAAAATGGTAGCGTCCTATCTCTGCTAACCATAAAGTACAGACCAGTTAAAAATTGGTTTTTTTCTATGATTGGAACCATCTCCACATCATAGTCTTTTTTTGCGATGTCCTCTTCTGAGTAGTCTTTGTCAACCAGATGCAATGATGTATTTTTAAAAGCAAGATCTATTATTTTCTTTGTGATCTCTTTCGGGCGTGACTTATACATTTCAAAATTGAGCTTTTTAAACTGCTCAAGCACAACGTAATTATTATAGTCATCTATATTTAGTGAGTATAAATATGACGCCATATTATCGAAATTGTCATAGCTTAGCATGAATCTAGCAACGAATTGATAAAGTTCGGGTTTCTTAGTAGAACGGATTGTTGATACGAAAAGCGCAGCGTAGAACTCTTGAATAGACTTGTGAAGGAATACGTAGTTGTCGTAACCGTCTTTCTGAACCAAGCAAGTGACTTCGATTATGTCTTTTGCAACTTTCTCTGCTTCGATTTCCTGCTTTTTTATCATGCCCAAAGAATCATGGATCGCATCATAAAATCCAATCTCAGTAAAATCTGACTGATTTTCCTTTAATGTGTGGAAGCAGAAACTATTAAAAATGGCTTGGCTGTTTTTGATTGAAACATCACAAGATTTTTCTCTGACAAAGTTTTTCAACTTATCGTGCTTTATATAAAGAGTCATATATAGAGCACTATAAAAATCAGTCACATTATCAGGAATGTTATCTAAGTGTGGGTAACAAATACATAACAGGTTAACTAGTATAGGGGATACTAAAGTGCCTCTTAATGAAATATTGCTTTCTATTAAGTTTGGCAGGTCAGCAAGGGCTTCACTTTCCAATTTAGATATTATTTTCAAAATATCTTCTTTTTCAAGATCATTAACATACATGTTCACGATGCCAACATGGCCGCAAAGCTCAGTGTTAGGTCTAGTTGACGTAATGATATTGCACAAGAATCGGTCTTTGAGCTGAGATATAGAAGCTAGGGTCTGTTGTCTAAGACCTGTAGATACTTCGTCAAACCCGTCAAGTAACAGGACTACTTTTTTAGATTGCAGTAAATACTCGATGTAACCATCAGCTAAGGACAACCTTAGATCTTCAAGTAACTTCCTCAAATGCGCGAGAATATCACCGTTCTCTACTTTTCGAAGTTCGATAAAGAACGGAATCCGATCGCCTTTTTTAAGCTCCTCTAAAAACAACTTTCTTAGAATTGTGCTTTTACCATGTCCGGCAATACCGATTATATTCACGGTATTCTCAGATTTGATTGTGGTGCCGTTCTCTATTTGTAGTGAGAATTGTCTTTGTTTTTCCGGGTTCTTGCTTTTTTTGGTGACAGTTAAAGGTGTGTATATTTGGTCAAGGAAAACATCTTCGTCATCACTCCATAACGTTCTCATCTTCAAAACTTTCGATACGTAGTTTTCAATGTATATTTTTCTGATATGCGGTGTATTGAGCTGGATTAAAATCTCTTTTCCATCTTCTGTACCAATAGACCAATGAGAGTTGATAAGCTTACTGGTTAAAACCCTAGCAACTTCAGAAAGCATTGCTGTACTAAGTTCTGCAATCATAAATTGACGCCTTGTTGTATTGTTCTTGTTTTAAAGGTTTTATTATTAAAACATAAAGTTAGTATTGGATATTATGTTCACTCTAGATTGCAATGCAAACATTTTCAGTTCATTGAAGGTCTTAGTAGCTCAATAGCTGTTGAAGTGTCGAATTTACCCCCGTGATACATGTCGGACTAATCAAAAAAATGAACTTGAAGTTGTCAATGCTCAGGCTGAGCATTGACAACTTTTTACTACCGAAGACCATATTGCTCAGTTCAACAGCAATACAAAATAGCGATACTGAAGTACAGGAGATCCAAACAATTAGTGTCTAATGAGCCCACTTCATTGGTTAAATATATAAAGTAGGGTGGGGCAGGGGATTGTTTCTTTTAGTAATCAATAGACCGATTTGAAAGACGATTCATATACTTACACTTTATATAGCTTTACCTAAAATTGTCCTTTCCTGATCGTCTAAGGCTAAAAGCTCATAAGAACTTTAACTACACATCCAAGCGTTCGTTAAATAACAGCATAGGTAAACGAATGCTGAAGAGAGTAAGTTGTTCCCTCTTTAAGTACACATATGTATCTGTTTAATAAGCCATTGAATGCTGTCTTGGTTATCATACAATTGATGGGTAAACATACTTAACGACAAGTTAGGGGCATCTTTCGGTAACTCGACAATACGTAAAGGAAGCATTTCTTTTAGTTCTTGCGCCACTCTCAAAGGTACACACATTAAATTATTGGTTTGCGCTGTCACCATGCCACCGACCGCATAACTTTGTACAATCATTGATATATGACGCGAGTGGTGATTTTGGTGTAGCCATCGGTCAATGGGATCGGCCCCTGAATTAATCAGTGGGAGGTGTATTTGTGGCACTTGAACAAATTCGTTTAAAGTGAGCTTGCTTTTAACACTTGAAGCCTTTGCAACAATACCAACGTAAGAGTCCGTCAACCAATGGTATCGATTGTAATATCGAGGTATGGCCTGTAAGTCGTCAACCCCCAGAATCAAATCTAATCTCCCCTGCTCAATACGTTCCATCTGCATGTTCTCAGACAAAATATCAATCGCAACGCGCACGTTCGGCGCACTTCTTTCAAAGGTCTTACCGAGTTTTGGTAGTGCATAAAACTCAAAGTAGTCAATAGCTCCAATGTAGAACGTTTTCGCATCAAGCATCGGTTCAAAAGGCTTCATGCGATCAAACGCCATATCAATCGAGCTAAGGCCTTTTTGTATATCAGGCAGCAAGCTTTCTAGTAAAGGTGTAGGTTCCATCCCTATGCGTGTTTTTATAAATAAAGGGTTATCGAAACGACTTCGCAGCTTCGCTAACACATGACTCGCCGCCGATTGACTCATAAACAGTTTTTGAGCGGCTTTTGACAAATTCCTTTCACGCTCTAGCACGACTAAAAGACGTAACTGATTGATATCTACATCCATAGGTTATCGAAACCCTTCATATCCAAATAAAAATTATGCACTTCCATAATAACATAAATGGTATTAAAAATATTCGTAACAGTAAGAAATACATAAGGATTATGATGAGAACGTCACTGTAGCAGCCACTCAGATGGCTTGTAGTTGGGATACCCAAGCAAATATTGAACATGCTGAAAGGTTAGTTCGCGAGGCCGCAGCCAAAGGTGCTCAGATCATCTTGCTGCAAGAGTTATTCGAAACACCTTACTTCTGCATAGAGATTCATGAGTCATACCATGCGCTCGCCACACAGCTTGAAGAGAATGAAGCTTTTCAACGCCTTTCTAAACTTGCTAAAGAGCTTGAAGTGGTGCTGCCTTTCAGTTGGTTCGAAAAATCAGGCAACGTTAAGTTTAACTCTTTAGCCATGATTGATGCCGATGGATCATTACTCGGAACTTACCGTAAAACGCATATTCCTGATAGTGATGGGTATTTAGAAAAATACTACTTCAGCCCTGGCGATACAGGTTTCAAAGTTTGGAATACCCGCTATGCGAAAATTGGCGTCGGTATTTGTTGGGATCAGTGGTTTCCTGAAACTGCGCGCAGCATGGCTCTGCAAGGTGCAGAACTTCTTTTCTTTCCCACGGCAATTGGCAGCGAGCCGAGTCAACCTGATATGGACTCTCAACCTCATTGGCAATGTGTGATGCAAGGTCATGCAGCCGCAAACCAAATTCCTGTGATTGCATCAAATAGAATCGGGACTGAGCAAGCGCAATATCGTGACCTTGAGCTCACGTTCTTTGGCTCGTCATTTATCACTGACTACACCGGGAAAATTGTCGCGAAAGCTGACCGCGAGACTTCAGGCGTGATTATTCATGAATTTGACCTCGATAATATCCAATACCAACGCGAAGCTTGGGGGCTGTTTAGAGACCGTCGACCAGAGCACTACAAACCATTACTCACACTCGATGGACAAGTGAAGGGATAAATCATGGAAGATAAAAAAATGGGGATCACTCCTCTCGCATTATTTAGCCTTTGTGCTGTATTAGTCGTGGATACTTTAACTGCATCTGCGTCTATTGGTGTTAGTTCTATTGGTTGGTGGCTATTAATTCTCGTTGTTTTTGTACTGCCATACGGTCTGATCACATCAGAGTTGAGCTCAGCTTACCCAGGTGAGGGCGGTATCTACGATTGGGTCAAAAAAGCATTTGGTTCAAACTGGGCAATCCGAACGACATGGTTCTATTGGATCAACGTAGGGCTATGGATGCCTGCTGTTTATATTCTCTTTGCCGGAATGTTTGCCGAACTGTTCGCTCCTGACCTTCCTTTATCCGCTCAAATCTTGATTTGTATTGCTCTTACTTGGGGTAGGTGGTTTTATTTATGCTGCTAATAATGGCGTAGCGAATGAATTCAGCTTTCAAGCGATACTGCCATCTTTCGATACAGGCGTCGCTTTTCTACCTGCTTTAGTTTTCAACCTGATGGGGTTTGAGCTAGTCGCCACAATGACTAAACAAATGAAAGACGTAAAGCAAATGCCAAAAGTCGTGTTCCTTGCCATCGCTATTACTTCTTTTCTCTACATCGCGGGCACTATAGGCATCTTAATGGCTCTTCCTGTCGATGAGATTGGATTAGTAGCAGGTATTGTCGATACACTTAAAGTTCTGTTTGGTGAAGGTCCTCTAGGACAATTCATTATTTACGCATTGGGTGTTGTCACGCTTATCACTTTTATCGGTAATATGGTTAGCTGGACGATGGGTTCTAGCCGAGCTGCCGCAGAAGCGGGTAAAGAAGGAGAACTACCTCAAATAGCCGCAAAAACGTCTGATAAACACGGTACACCCGTCGGAGCCAATCTAATAACAGGTCTCGTTTCTACCTCCGTTATCATTATCTACGCCTTCTTTGCTAACACAAATGATGAACTATTTTGGTCAATGTTTGCTTTCTCTAGTTGTGTTTTCTTGATGCCATACCTGTTTATGTTTCCAGCCTATCTTAAGCTTCGAACTACCGATGCAGATCGAACACGTCCATTTAGAGTTCCGGGTAACTTGGTGGTACAAAAAGTCATTACAACAGTCTGTTTTTTGATTGTTTTTCAGACTGTTGTACTATTTATCTTCCCTGACATTATTTTTGGCAATATTGATTGGACCTATTCTCTACCAATTCTTACTGGTGTTCTCATTACTATTGCTGTCGGAGAAATCCTACTCATGCATGCCAACAAACGCAATAATATCAAGACCGCAGAGGAAATCGCATGAGTACTATGATTTCAGCACTACCAAAAGACCATAAGTTTCGTATGCCAGGGGAACACGAGCCACAAAGTGAAGTATGGATTGCTTGGCCAATTCGTAGTGATAATTGGCGCTACAGTGGCAAACTTGCGCAGAAGGCTTTCATTGATGTCGCAACGACTATTGCGCAAAATACTCCAGTCGTCATGTTGGTGAATCATGAGCAATTTGATAATGCTCGCACTCAACTTCCCGCGCATATTCGCGTTATTGAAATGTCGTATAACGACTGTTGGATGCGTGATATTGGCGCAACCTATATCATCAATGATGAAGGCCATCGGCGCGGCATAAGTTGGCAATTTAACGCTTGGGGAGGATTAGTTGATGGCTTATATTTCCCATGGGATCTCGATAACGCGGTCGCAGGGAAAATGCTAAACATAACCCAAGATAACGGCTATCAGGCACCTTTTGTGCTTGAAGGAGGTTCCATACATACCGATGGTGAAGGGACCTTATACACTACTGAAGAGTGCTTACTTCACCCTAGTCGAAACCCCAACTTATCAAAAGAACAACTAGAGCAATACTTGATTGATTATCTAGGTATTGAGAAAGTGATATGGCTTACTCGCGGTTTATACAACGATGAAACTAACGGACATGTTGATAATATCATGCACGTCGTAAAACCTGGAGAAGTTGCTCTAACTTGGTGTGAAGATCCAAATGACCCGCAGTATCAGATCAGTCGTGAAGCCATTGATATTTTATGTAGTCAATGCGATGCAAGAGGGCGTTCTATCAAGGTACACAAGCTGCCTATGCCAGGACCTTTATTTATGAACAAAGAAGAAGCAGCCGGTATAAATCCAAGTAACGGGATGGAACGTAAAGCTGGAGAACGATTGGCAGCATCCTATGCCAACTTTCTCATCAGCAATGGACAAATTATCTTCCCATTGCTTGATAAACAAAAAGACCATAAAGCAAAAACTATACTGGAACACGCCTTCCCTGATTATAACGTTATCGGAGTTGAAGCTCGTGAAATTTTACTTGGAGGAGGGAACATCCACTGTATCACCCAACAAATACCAACAATCTAGTTTAAACTAGACCATTCAATACAAAGACCTTCATAATACATACAATCGATAGTTGATAACCTTTCTGGTTATCAACTATCGATTGTCCATCATACCTAGATAATAACTAACACAGATTTATGCCTTCAATCAGATTTATATACATCTAATAATGTTGCATCTTAAAAAAAACAGATAGATCAGTGATAAAGTATTGATATGTTTTATTTCTATTTAAGGAGCAACACCAAAGCTCTCTAGAGATTTGGTGTTGCTCCTTAAGTCACCGACTAAACCTCAGTGAAGTTGGTATTTTTTTAAAACTAGATCCTTAAGGTTCTAGTTTCTTAGAGATGCTTCTTAAATATCAACATTTACCGAATACGTATTGATATTGGCCGATGTTATATAGATATTTACCGATCTAATATTAATACTTAACGATCCTTTGTATCAACATTTACCGACATTAGCCTTATACATATGAACATTCACCGATCTAAATGGTCAAAAGATCAAAATTGACCAAGTTCACAGATCAACCATTAATAACAATCGTTTATCTGATCTAAAATGAAGTTCATACTAACATTTGAAATGAAGAAAAGATCTCCATCACAGAACTAAACATTTACCGAAGTTAGTGAACATTTACCGATGAATATGGCCTTTCTAACTATCTATTTATAGATATTTACCGATCTGATATGGATATTTACCGAAGTTAGTGAGTTAATGATAGGTCTCTGTTAGGATAACACTATCGACATATTAGGTAATGATCATGGCTTTGACATCCAATTCTAGTTTGACAGTTATTAATGAAGAAGATCGTAAGAATCGGTTCATCTCATCCATTTTGTTTTCGAGAGCCACCATCTTTCATCCAGCTTCACGTTTAACTTCAACGATGCAATCCAAACTCATTGAGATTGCACAAAGCGGTGGTACAGATCCTAACTATCCACTAGAAAGTGTGAACATCAATAGCTACGGAAAGAATTTCAGAGTCGATTTACATGTTGATTATCTACTTCAACCACATCGAGATATTCTAGAAACAATGCTCGCGTATGCTCAAACTATTCAATTAGACGATACATCTTATGATGCTGGTGCTCGTTTAACTTGGTCTCAGGTATATAAAACGATAAGTGATGGTGATATATCAGACACTCAACAAGATGGTTTTGATTCATTTATTGATCGAGATGCAACAGTTCTATCAATGAGTATGTACGAACTGGCAACCCGTATGGGTATGGCGACGACTCGTGCAAATTATGATCAAATAGAACGTCGTATTACTCAGTTAGCTACGGCACACTTGGTCATAAATGAGCTCGATGAAGATAAAAATGTTGTGGGAAAAAAACCGTTGGAGTTTGTTCAAGACTACCGTTTTTACTGTGATCGGAGTAAATTCAAAACAACTCGTAGAAACAGTAAGAATCTAACTAACCATGTATTTTTAGTTCCAGATATGCGTTTACTGCAAGCAATACGGGATCATGGGTACTACTATCGACTAGAGCAACATAAGATGACGAACTACAGTAAACCATCAGTTCGTTCATTCTTGAAATACATCACTACGCATAAAGCTGAATTTTTACACAACAAGAAATTTGAGTGGGCACTCGATAGCTATATTCAATCAATTGCTTCGAAAGTCAGTCATAGTTTCCGCAGTGATCTCAGAAAAGATTTGTTGGCCAATGCTGTCCAAATCGAAAAAGACTTCAGTCTTCAATTTCGTGATGTAGGCAATGGTATACAGATTTTCTATATCGGGGAGGGAGAATCATGATAACTCAATCTCTTGATAGTCTGATGTCTTCGACAGCGAGTCAAAACCTGAGTTTTAGTTTAAAAGGTTTGCTCAAAGGGCATGTAGGCATGTTGATTGCTGCGCCTAACGTTGGTAAGTCTCACCTAGCATTGTGTATTGCAATGGAGCACGCTTCTTCAATGTCATTATTAGGGATGAGTGCAACAGAAAAACCAGCAAAAACCTTAGTAATCAGTTCAGAAGATAGTGCGGGAGTCATTCAATCTAGGATGAAAGAAAAGTTAGCTAACTGTACAACAAGCATTAAGTCAGAGTTAAAAAATAATTTACACTTTCTGACAGACATTGAACCGATAGTGATACCACCCGATAGCTCATTACAAGAACAGGCAGAACAAAAACAGTATTTAGAACAGCTCAAGCAAACTTTCTCTGAGTTTAATTTAGTGATAGTTGATACGGTGACGGAATCAATAGGCCGTTGTGAAGAGGTGAAACATGATCGCTTAATTAAGAATGTTTTTCAGAGCCTTGCCAGTGAATCGGGTGCCAGTTTGTTGCTTGTTCATCATGTGAATAAAGATGAGATCCGTGGTAACCAAGAAATTACTATGGCATCAGGTGCTGGCTTAACGTCGATAATGCGCTTAACAAAGTGTTTGTTTACGCTAAAGAAAAGCAGAGAGTCTTTGTCTATTAAGTATCTTAAGAGTAACTATTTACCTGAAAATGAGAGTCAAGAGTTCAGCGTTGAAGTGAGACAAGGCCTCACGATTAACCCATACGTATTTAGTTTGAAATCCAAAACGTCTAAGTCAGCTAGATCAACACCATGCATTAAGAAAACTCCTAAAAAAATTACGTTACCCGGCACAATTCCAGAGCAGGAAGAAATTGAAGAGCGTAAAAATCTCAGGGACGTTTTATAAATGGCCTTTTATACTTTCAATCAGCACCGAGATTATTTTAAGGGTTAAGATAATTATGAAAAGTGCTTGGCCGGAGACATGTGCTTACCAAGCACGGCAGCAATAACAATGTGATCTCGCTTTTGGATGTAATAAATCACATGATGCTTTAAAGGAAACCGGAAATAGTTTTGGCCTAGCTCAAAAAAAGCTATGCCGAGTAGCTGGTTGTTAGCCAGTAATTCCATAGATTGCTTTAGCTCTGAGAAGTAAGTTGTCCATTGTGTTTTCCCCCATCGCTCTAAAGTATAGCGACGAATCTCAATGAGATCCGATTGCGCTGCAGAAGAAAGCTTATATTGCTTCATTTATCAAATTTACCTTGGCCAAGTGCGTTCATGAAATCATTACCGTCGACTAGGTTATCTGATAGAGCGTCAGCTTCAGCTTGTTCGAAGCGTGATTTTATCACCATCAATTTCAATGCCTCAAGTTGTTCGTATTCCTCACAAGACATCATCACCGCAACGGGTGAACCATTTTTATTAATTTGTATAGGTTCACGTTGAACCTTCATTAATAAGTCACCAAATTTGGTTTTAGCTGTATTAGCAGTAAGTGATTGCATAATAATCTCCTTTTTCGTTCATTATAAACGAATCGAACGATTTAACCAATTTGTATGATTGTGATGTTGGATCTAGTTTTATTACATGTCCGTAAAGTTGTATCTTTATGGATTGATCCGCACCAGCAGTTTTGGACACTGAGTTAAGTGAGTACAATTACTAATGAGGTGAACCATGACAAGTAAAAAGAAACGTATTATCTATTCTCCTAAATTTAAAGCAGAAACCCTGAAGCTGGCAGATAAAGTGCGAGTCGCTGCAGCCGTAAGACAGCTCTCGTTACATGAATCTCAGATCTACGGTTGACGAAAAGCCACAAAGAAGAATTCTAGTATTAGCCAACGAGAACAAGAATTGGGCCATTGAAGTTGCTAAGTTCAAGAGGCTGTTGGCAGAGCAAACAGAAGAGCTAGAATTCGTAAAAAAGGCCGCCACCCACTTCGCGAAAAATCTAAAGTAAATTGCTATGAATTTATGCTCGAACACCTGCTGAGTTTTAGTATTTCCCGTATGGCAAAGGTGTTCAGAGTTTCTCGAAGTGGGTTTATTATTGGTTTGAGAATCGTCACAAGGCGATTAAACGTGAGGTTGAACACCAAAAGCTTGATACCAAAGTAAAAGAAGCCTTTGACGTTAGCAAAGAACAAAATGGCTCAAGACGTATCCAGAAAGAGCTGGAAGAGAGCGCTGATAACCATAATGTTAAGACTATTGCCGCCAGTATGAAACGTTAGGGTTTAGTAGCGAAAGCAGCACGCAAGTTTAAGTGTACAACAGACAGTAAGCATAAAATGCCTGTTGCTCCGAACTTGCTCGCTCAAGATTTTAACACAACAACTCCAAATCAAAAATGGGCAGGAGACATCACCTATGTTGCCACAAGCGAAGGCTGGCTTTACTTAGCTGTCATTATTGACCTTTATTCAAGGCAAGTTATTGGTTGGTCTGTGGATACGAGATTGGTGGCCTCACTGGTTTGTGATGCCTTATCGATGGCTTTATTCCGTCGAAGGTTCCCTGAGCATGTTATAACTCATAGCGATCGAGGTAGTCAGTACTGTTCGAAAGACTATCGAGACTTGATAAACACTTATAATCTAAAACAAAGTATGAGTAGAAAAGGGAACTGTTGGGACAACGCATGTGTTGAGAGCTTCTTCCATTCACTGAAAGCTGAAGCAATCCAATATGAGCCGATCATGACGAGAGAGCAGATGCGCCAAACGATCTTCGAGTACATAGAAGTTGGTTATAATAGAACAAGAAGGCACGGTGCACTTGGGTACCTAAGCCCAATGAACTTTGAAAAGCAAAATGTCGCTTAGCTAAGTGTCCAGTCTGACTGGAGCAGATCAATGTGATCATTATGTTTATCCTGGACACAAGCTTGGGAATATACATTGTCAAAAAATTAATGATATGGAAGCGGGCAATAAAGCTATCGACTTTGGATTGGCAAAGTTCACACACTTGAATTGTAAATGTAAAATGTGTCCGTATTTGGCACAATGTTATGGTGGTTGTCCTAATCATCGATTTAACCTTAGCTCTTCTGGGAAGCCAAACCATAACTACCTTTGTGAAGGCTATTTTAAGTACTTCCAACATACAGAGAATGCGATGAAGCTCATGCGAATGTTGGTCCAGTCCGGTAAGCCGGTATCTCACGTAAGTCGTTATATTTAAAGAATAGTTTATATAATAAGAGCGCTGTGTTACAAGGTGTCACCGTTTACCAGCTCTTATTCATTAGAATTAATATTCACTATTAAAACTGAAATAAATTAAGTGATTTTTTGTGATTATTTATCAAAGATTTCAATAGTTTTAGTTATTAATTGCTTTCTGTTATGCATTAGAGAACAATCTGTTGGACGGAACCATTTATTTGGAGGCTTCAAGGATGATACCTAGTGGGGCTTTCTCGTTACCAAAAAGGCGCTGAATTTGTGCTAAATAGAGCTCGGCAGCAGAAAGTGCATCATTTAATGCGTGATGTGCGGTATAGCAAGGTAAGCCTATATTTTGCCTCAACGAGCTAAGTCGCCAATCCGCTTTATGGCGCGTCATTTGAAGTCTATATTTTTCAATTTGTAATGTATCAAACCAAAGGAGTGGGGGAATAGGTACATTAAATTTCTGTTGGATATATTCATTGATGAAATGTCTTTCAACAACTGTACCATGGGCCACAATAATTTTACCAACCATGGCGTTAAACAGTAACTCAAACGCGACATCTTGAGGAATGCCTTCTGAGCGTAAATCTTCTGGACGTATATGGTGTATTTTTACTGATTCAGGGGCAATACTATCACGATGATGTATATATAGATGATGGGCTTTGTTTAAGTGGATAATACTCTGAATCACCTCTACCCACCCAATACTGAGTACACTATCTTTGTTAGGGTCTAACCCTGTTGTTTCAAAGTCAAGAACGAGCAAGTCTAAATCCCTCACATCACACTCTTCATCCGGCAGTGGTGTCGCAATCAAATTTTCTAAGGTTCTAGGAAGAAGTTGCTCTGCGTATTGATACCTTTCTTTTTGTATTGCCGCTATTTTGTGTAGCCTTTTTTTTAACATATTAATAGCCAAACTTCATTTTCATGGCATCTTGGTAACTGTTAATAATTCGGAAAGCATCTTTTAAATGTTGCCTTTCAAAGTTGCCAAAATTATTTGGCGTAATGGAATTTGAAATCTCATCATTATTTCTTATTTGATGTAGGTGATGGGTATATCTAAGTTGAGTTATATATCGGTATGTACCGACAAGATCTTCGATGGAGCTTTGATTCATCGCTTCTCTATCTAAAATAAAATTCAAGCGTTCTTCCGTTGGAAGCTTATTGCTCCCCTCACTGACCGAGTATATTCGCACAAGATCAACTAATGGACCAATAGCGGCTTTTTTAATATCGAGTGTTTTTCCATTGTCCCCATTTTTCTCTAGTACCAAGTTGTTAAAAATACCGAGAGGGGGCCTGTTTTTGAGTGAATTTCTTACTAACGCGGACATAAGTCGTGTATTGGCGGTGACTTTTTCATGTCGAAAAGTATTCAGGTCGTCAAAGAGCATTTGCTCGCCGGCCAATAGTCTTATCTCAAGAAAGACCGTTAAGTTTAGTAATTTGTCATATTCGGGGCTACTAGACCATTTATGATAATATTGCTTCCAAATAGAAAGGGGTTGATTCCATTTCGGAGTTGCTGCCATAAAACGACCGCTACATAACGAATACCCGCACTCGGCAAGGCCTTTGCACACATACATAGCCAAATGGCTAAAATATATACGGTCACCATCGCTGGCGGAGTCTTCAAGTACGATTGCATTATCTTGATCGGACCCTAAGTGGACTTCACTTCTGGCATGAGAGCCGGCTGCTAAAAATGCGTATTTACAGGGTGCAGGCCCCAGGTTTTTTTTTGCCAGAGTGATAAGTTTTGTAGTAAAGGTATCATAAATCATAGTTAGTACTTGACTGATCACAACAGAAGGTAAGTGAGCTTCTGCCATTGCTTCAAATATAGCCTGTCTCTCCTGAGACAATGAAGTAAGTTCTTCTATGTCTTTTGCCTTATCGATCTTCTTAATGAGAAATACTGCTTGAACACTGTGCTTTTTCACTAAGCTTTGCGGTGTTATTACACCAACGACTTGGTGATCATTGTTTATGACGGGAATATGCTGAATATTTTTTGTCATCATCAAATTAACGGCAGAGAGCACTAAGTCGTCGTCTTTAATTGTGTGAGGCGTGGGTGTCATAACCGTTTTTATTGGTTGGGTGATATTGATCCCTTCCGCAACCACTCGCTTGGTCATGTCTTTATCCGTAATCATACCTATTAATAAGTTTGCTTCCATAATTACCGCGCAAGATGAACCTATTTCGTGGCGCATTATTTTCGCGACATCCTGGATACTGTCGTTCGCATTAACAATGGCTACATTTGAATTGGCTACATCTTTGGTTGGTTTAAAGAATAACCCTTTCTCTGACTCGGACCATTTCACTTTTACGCCTGAAGAAAGGCGTTGATTAGCTTTATTGGCTAGCTGATCAGCAACGGTCGGAAAATCTTGTACTTGAATTTGCAGTTTCGATAACGGAAAACGGTAGATGAGAGAGTTCTCGACTGCCGTTATTTGGTAGTTTTCTTTTTCAAGATTAAAACCGAATAAGTCATTGGCACCAATCTTAGATCGAAGTTTTCCGTCAGGTAAGTGTTGATCTAAGATTCCAGAACGAACAGCATAGAGGTGTCGACCTGAATCTTTTTTTATAGAAAGTATTTCACCATGTCCAATATAGAGAATTTCAGTATTTGAGGCGATGTTGTCCAATATAGCGTTGGGAAGTTGAGAAAAGGGTTCTATTGTTTTAAGAAAGCTAACGATGTTTGGTAGTAAGGTAGAGTCCATAGAAAAATTATCCTCATAGGAACACAAAACTCCGATCCAACCGGAACGGAGCTGAACTTTAATTGTATTGATCTTACCAGAAAATAGTATACAAAATCGCAAGTGTAATCATTATACCGTATGACGCAAGATTAAAGCTTGAATCTGTAGCAAATATTTTCGCTGTAACTGCAATACCTTTCGGATCATCATCTTCAGTAGAAGTACTGAGACTTGTTAGTCCGATGATAACGATAGTGAACAGTAACGTATAAAGCATTTGGTCTAGAAACGGCATGTTTATAGGCATGAACTTTAGGAATAGAGCAAACGGAATAGATGCAAGAACACCAATAATTGCACCTTTACTGGTTGTTTTCTTCCAGAATAGGCCTAGGAGGAATACGGCTAGGATGCCAGGGCTAACAAGACCTGTGTATTCTTGTATATATTGGAATGCTTGACCAAGGTCAGCTAAGTTAGGAGCGATAATACATGCAATTACTAGAGCAACAACTGCAGTCATTCGTCCCACGTTTACTAGTTTATGATCACCTGTATTTGGAGCGATGTGCTCTTTGTAGATATCCATTGTAAAGATTGTAGCGGTAGAGTTTAGCATTGAAGCGAGAGAAGATACGATTGCCGCAGAGAGTGCAGCGAATACGATTCCTTTGACCCCCACCGGTAAGATTTGAGTTAACCATGGGTATGCTTTATCAGCTTGACTATCCGTCGGAGCCGTTGCCAGACCAAAATTTGTGAACTCTGCCATTAGAGTTGGGTCGTTAACAATAACGTATGCAGCAATACCTGGTAGTACCACGATGAAAGGGATAATCATCTTAAGGAATGCAGCAAATACAATACCTTTTTGTGCTTCTGGTACTGATTTAGCTGCTAGAGTTCGTTGAATAATGTACTGGTTGAAGCCCCAGTAATAAAGATTTGCTACCCATAGGCCACCGATAAGTACCGCGACACCTGGAAGGTTAGAGTACTGAGGGTTAGATTGGTCTAGAATCATTTCGAAGTGACTCGGCGCTTTGTCTACCATAATACCAAGGCCCGCAAACATATCACCCGCCCCAATGAACTCTGCTGCGTAGTAAGTGGTCATGAAGCCACCAAGAACGAGAATGAAAACTTGAATTACGTCTGTCCATACTACTGCCGATAAGCCACCGTATACAGAGTAAACCATGGCAAATAGCGCCAGGCCTAAGATCGCATACCACATATCGATACCAAGGATAGTCTCCAGAGCTAGAGCTCCGAGGTAAAGAACAGATGTTAGGTTAACGAAGATGTAAAGTGAGATCCAGAAAAGTGCCAAAATAGTTTTTAGACTTTTATTAAAGCGTTTTTCGACAAACTCAGGGATCGTATAAATGCCCTTCTCGATAAAGATGGGTAGGAAGTATTTACCGACAATGATTAACGTTAGAGCTGACATCCACTCATAAGACGCGATTGCAAGACCAATTGAGAAACCAGAACCTGACATTCCGATAAATTGTTCTGCAGATATGTTGGCAGCGATCAGTGATGCACCTACGGCCCACCAAGGAAGAGATTTTCCTGCTAAGAAATAGTCTTCGGTACTTTTTTCTACCCCCTTTTTATCTCGAGAAACCCAAAGGCCTACACCGATAATAACGGCAACATAAATGGCAAATACCATTATGTCAATAAAACCTAAACCTTGTTGTATGTCTGACATTGCTTCATCCCAATGTTGTTGATTGATACCAAAGTGTAAGCGTTTACACACCTTGTGGTTGGTATTTTAGTCACACTTTAAATATTAACTTACAAAAAATAGTATTTTTGGGAGGTTTATTACGATTTTTTAGGTGTTAATCGTTATTTGTATTTTATGTTCTTCTTTAGAAAAAGGGGTTTTAACAAAACTAGTGTACACGTTTACACAAACATCAAGAGAGCGGGAGATAAGGCGAATTGTGGCTTTAGGGAAGTATTGATGGTTATTTGAAATACCTTGGTTGCTCAACTTGATGAGGCTAATTCATGATAGCAAAGCTCGAGAAGTCAAGATGATGAAAAGGAACGAGATGGTGCAAGACGTATTCAAAAAGGACTTGAAGAAAGTAGTTAATATGATGTAAAAAAAACCATTGCCGTGAGCATGAAATGTCAGATCTGAGTTGCGAAGGTTGCCCGGAGTTCCAATATTAAGACAGACAGACCTGCCTTCGGTGATTGTACATCACATAGATATCAACAAAAGATGGGATTTCGCGCTCTGGCAACAATTGCCCTAAAACACTTCTGCCCTGAAATCATCAGATTATAATGATTATACCCTCACACTTTTTTATGTTGGTTTTTATATAAAATAATTTAATATCAATTGTTTAATTGGAAATTTTTTGTAAGTCCCTTCACATTTATTACCATTTAATCTCATATTTTTTCATTTTAGGCTTCCATTAATGTACAGTATTTGCACATTAATAGTTTGGATGAGGTGAACGAAATGGCAAAGATACTGGGATCTAAGCAGAAAAAGTACTTAGAATTTTCTATCCATCCGTATGCACTTCCAGCATTTGAATTTTTTAATCAGAGTTCGCTTTTGGTCAATAAGACGAAAATGGAACGTCAGGCTCTAATTGATTTAAACGTAGGGTTACCACTGCAGGGGGTATTTGAGTCTAATCATCTTCAAATCGTTTCTGGGTTCGAGTTCATTAGTTTTTCTCTTGCAGAACTCGACCTATCTGTATGTGAAGTCATTATTCATAGTAATCTGGCAAATAACGATATTGCTCAAAAAGCATGGTCCGCCGTCATTCGTTCACTACTAACGTCACTAGATCCACACCAGTTAGAACTCACTCGCAGAGCACTGAATGAGTCTGCTCCAAAGTCAGTCCTCAATTCTGTTTTTGGTAAAAACAAGCTATCTCAATCTTGTTTTGCAGAAATTACGCACCTGTCACGCAGCACACTTGCCCAGCAGTACTCAAAAGCCGAAGGTGATAAGCTATTAGTTCAAGAAGAAGTTCCTACAATTTTCTCACTACTACAACAGAAGGCTAAAAGTGATCTCTCTGGCATTAAAAACTGAACATTGCTGATTGGTCTCTCTTATGATATTCAACTAGCCGGTTCATGACTTTGATGCCCGCTTTAGTACTTTTAAAGCGATTACTCTGTTACCGATTCATAACCAAAACGGCGGTGTAAATGATTGACGACTTTTTCGAACGGTATAAAGAGAAGAATATCGAGCGATTTTTTAAACAATTACTCCCTTTTGGCAATGCTGACAATATTGCAATAGCGAAGGAAGTCCAACGATTATGCAACCTCGTTTCTCCAAAATATAAACAAGAGTTTGAAGAGGTTGAGCTCTTGGTTCAGCGCACCAATACGCTGGCAAATCAAAAGTTGAATAGAACCCTCAACGATGTCTTCAAAAGCATTAATCGAAACCAGGCCGTTGGGGTACACCATCTTCCAATATTTCTTGCCTCGAACCTTCTTTTGACCTCCTATGACCACACTAGGTTTGAGCAATATAAAGCATTAACACTGTTGTGCGTTACTCGTCTAGCTTTCATTGGTTCGCATCAATCTAAGATCAAAGCAATTTGTGATGATGTACGTCTGTTTTCTCAAGGTAAAAGAGAAAATATGGCGGCTTATTTACCGGATATTCATGACCTCGACTTTCCATCGCTTGTTGATGAATTTCAGCTACTTGTCGATGAAGAAAATACCAATCCTCCACCATCAACCGTGGTTAATCAGTTAAACCACTATCGCCGTCCCTATGAAGCCAGCTTGGATCACAGTGAAGGTTTCACACGGAAAACCACATCCACAGAGTTCACAAAGAGCGGTCAGCTACAAACCAGTGACGTGAAAACTCTGGATGACGATGAAGCGAGTTCATTGTTGGAAATTCAGCAGATCCAACCATCAACAAAGTTTCATCATCAATGGCAAAGAGAAGATGAATCTGGCGATGCAACGCGCACTCTCAACATCGTCACCTCCAAATCATCGAACCCAAAATCTTATGCTGCCGAGGCAATGCTCGCACAAGCCGTCAAAAATAAAATCGCAAAGAAAGAGATGGCTATGGCTTGCGATACCTCTGTTAGCACTAATTATGAAATTGGAGCGGTAGTAAATTTTTGCCTTACCCAAATAGAAGAAGATACAAGTACCAAACCTGCACAGTTACTGCTCATTATGCTAATTACGGGTAATACTTCAGCACAAGTAAAAAAACTGAAGACAAAGAGACTAAAGCCCTCAGGTTTAATTGGTTTTCAGCGCACACATACCCTACCTTCCCAAAATCAACGTCCAGAACTCTGTGCCTTGCTAAATGTTACGGATAAGAAGTACTGGTCTCCTCTGCCCAAGATCGTCACACAGGGACTACAGAGTTTAACCTTCACTGATGTAACCGATGACGATCTCAACGACTTACTCAAGAGCCTAAATAAAAATTATGGTACTCACATTACGCTAACTAGAGTTTCAGCCTATTTAAACCAGAAACTGACTCACGAGAATATTGACCCAACAATTATCGCTTTACTAACCGGCGCAGCTGCTCAAACTGTTCCTTCGAATTATTATCTAGGCTTATATAGTCTTAAACTCTATGAGACGTATCGACGATATCTTACGTTTCTTTCTAAATTTCACGGCGATGATGCGTTAATTATTTTTGCCTCTGAGCCGGAAAATATTAAGTTAGGCTCGCCTTTACATATTGAACTCCGGATCCTTCAATGGCTATTTAAGTCGCTCATTACCAAAATAAAGGATCAAAGGAACAATCTGAGCACTGAGCAGTGCCACAATGACGTCACACTCTATACTCAGTTAGTCCTTGCTTTATCCTCGGGCTATCGACCAGTGACAGGCTGGTTTGGCAAACTTAGTCACATGCATCTCGCTACGGGGGATTACTGGATTTCAGATAAAGAGTCCGGCATTGGTGACAACAGTCGAGTGGTGATCTTGAGCCCAACGGCAATTCAAGTTGTGCGCTATTACCTCGAATATTGTGAACAAATGATTGTAGAGCATGGGAATAGCAATGTAGATCTTAGCCGTCGCTACAAGCAGATTGTCGATGGCGATGAGTATCTGTTTTTTTATCAAAAAGAGGGAGAGTTGTTGCCTTGTACGCCGTCGAATTATACCACGATGATAGATGATATTTGGCCTCTACAACCTAACTGGGCACGACATCATATACGATCAACACTGAGTCAAACTGGGGTCGATTCAACCTTAATCAATGCATGGATGGGTCATGCTACAAATGGAAAGCGCTGTTACCACTCCTATAGCACCTTATCGAGGACGCAATTAGAAAAAGTAACAGATACTATTGAAGAGCATTTATTACAAATAGGAGTCGAGACTATACAATGGACCAAATTGGCTTAGAAGCTCGCTCGAAAAATCGATTGAAGCAGATAGAGCGTGTTAAAAACAAAGCTAGGCAGTTGTTTGAAAAGCAGTTTCCGAACCCGTCTCACATACCAACTCAAGATAACTTTCATGACAAATGGATGCTTTATCTGAGTGATATTACTGAGACATTTGGAGCTCATAAAGACTATCGGCGTGCGTTTAACTGGGCAGTTAAGCAGGTGCTATCATATCAAGAGCAATATAATTGGAAAGTCACTCCACCCTCATATATTGTCACCAATAAACCGCCAAAGCAGCTTAGAACGCTAGAATGGATGCAGCGCGCATGGCGCGTCCATAACTTCTATCAACATTGGTACCAACAGCTTTTATCAAAACCTGTCGATGACCAGGCGCAGTCGTTTTGCAATGTTGTACTTTCGTTTATCTTTCATAGCGGCCATTGTACACCTTGCGTGGTGAAGGCGTTCATTGAATATATTAGTGGTAAATCACTTGCTCTCAAACAATGGGATGAAACCCCCTTTGTTTCATTGCTAACAAAAGGGGGGTCATTCAATACCAACATAAAAGTTGACGAGCAGCCACTCACCCAGTTTCAGTGCTACTTACATCCTGTTACGCTCGGTTTACTCAGAACATGGCGTCGTTGGAAAGATGAAAACTGGTGCTCTCCTAATGATGAATCCTCTTTGATGAAAATACTCACTGGCAACAATCTATCATTGACCTTCGACCAGCTTTGCTGCTCTGGGGTATATGTCTGTGAGCAGCATCAAGGCGTTTCTATTAATCAGGCGTTGGTTGAGTATCAAGTTGGTTCAACCAAATCTTATAGTTTACCGACTTGCGATCTTGCTCGTATCCTCCATCCTGAGGTTGCCATCGCTAAATATTTTGCACCACAATCCACGAAACACGCTTCCAATAAGTCGACATCACATAAAATAGAACGAAACTTCGACACAAGTATAGATACTTATCAGGAACTAAAAGTCAGTCTGTACCCTAAAAATGGCGCGAAAGAGCTTAGTAAAAAAAAACTATTGGTGGACTTAAATGCTCTGGTTGAACGGATAAAGTCATCCCCTGAACAAGTGAATGAGCGACTTATTGTTGACTGGTACCGCCATAAATTGAGTACGACTTGTGGCATTCCCACGATTAAAAGATATCACGCTAATTTGACTCGGAAGTGGATATACCTCTGCAACCAAAATCAGCTAGATAAACTTGAATCTGACGATCTTGAATCCATTTATCAAAACGCAATAGAGACCCAACCAACAATTAAGTCGCAGAAGTATTTTACAGCGAGGCTCAAGGACCTGCATGGTTTTGCAGTAGAGCACTATAACTTTGCACAAATTTCTGAGCAGTATCTCCATTCTGACCCCACACAGACTCATACTCGATCGGGTTTTATTGATGAAGCCCTATTCCTTGCTTTAATTAATACAATAGAAGCCAGCAATGATTTCGATGACGCGGATAAATTATGCTTACAATCCATTAGTATCATTGCTTATCGCTGTGGCTTACGTATTTCTGAAATAAGAAAGCTTCGGATGAAAGATATCGAGCAATCCAATATTGGCTGGTTATCCATTCGCTCTAGCTATTTGGGTGAAAATAAAACTGCCAGCAGTTTAAGGAAGGTGCCATTGCACCCTTTGCTGTTAGAGCACGAAGAAGACATAATTAACAAATACTTCCATCTGAAATTTGAACAACAAACGTCGAAAACAAAGCCCTTTTTCTCTTTAGGTCATGCCAATTTACCATTTAGTACATTCGAGGTATCACATCTCATCGGTTGCCTTCTAAAAGCGTTATCGTTAAATAATCATTTAGTGTTCCATCACCTCAGACACGCGTGCCTCAGCAAACTTCAACTCCTTTTGGAGCTACCTGACAATCACCCTATACCAAATCAACTCATTCCATATGATGAACAACAGAGGCAGAAAATTAAGGCTACGGTATTTGGCCGTTCGCTGATGACTGGCTACGATGCTATTGCTGCATTTGCAGGACATGAATCTCCAGCTATGACCTTTAGGCACTATTTTCACTTCTCAGACTGGATCGTGGCACACAAATTGAGCCTGGCTGACTATTCAACAATAACCAAAAAAGAAGCGCATCATTTAGGTTTACTACCCAAAAATACAGTAAGCGATACAAATAATAATCAGATCTTGAAAGAATCTAGCGCTTACCTAATTCGCAAACTTCGAGTTAAATATCTAGAAACCCAAGTAGAGGAAGGGAAAGTTCCGGCACTCTCACTAATGATGTCCGACCATGAAGTCATCTCGATCCCAATTTGCTATCAAGCATTGACTACTTATAACAAAGGGTTCCAAGTGGGCGATATATGCGCTAAATACAGACTGAAACAGAGGACTGTCGATAAGTGGATTAAGAATGCTATGGAAATTAAAAGCTATGCTACAGAATCGAAAGGCACAGAGTACCGACGACACTTTACAAGTGCTCGTATCGACAAGTTGTTACCGGCTCAACTCAAAACAGAAGCAGAGCAACTGCGCTTAAATCAATATGCTTCTAAGTTAAACGAGGCCTTGAAAGACGACTCCAAACGGCATGCAATTCAGGATGCTATAAAATATGCGCTTCAACATACCAGCCCTTCTCGATCTGGGATCTACTTTAACTCACCCGACCGGTTAGAGCAGTTTGTTGAGGCCTGTCACTCGTTTATACCAAAAACGCACTGGAGAGCCGCCACTCAGTTTGTTGAGAAAAGTATTCAGCTTGAAGAGTGGCGTTTAGCTACAAAAGGAATATCAAGCTACTCGGAGCGGAAACCTTCAGGGCGCAGTAAAAAAAGTCGAGGGGCAATCAGGCTAGAGTTAATTCATCCTCACACACAGCAAGGTAAGAAGCTCAAAGTCAAACGTTCGTCGTCAACATTGATGTATTTATTCCACATGATGGGGATAATGATGCTTTAACCGGAAACCACAAGACGATATGCCTCGCAACACAATGAAGATAAATACCTCATGATTTGTAAGGCTTTGTCTCCTGAGTCTTCTGAACAATTACCCAGTCTTCTAAGAGTGATAGCGTTATTTTCTTAAAATTGTTTCAGATATATCAAGCTCGGTTGTCTTGTTCACGCTTAACCATTACGTATGTTTTTCCTGTTCTGGCGTTGTAACCTCTTAAGCTCAAAGTGTTACCCAACATTTTTTAATCGATGTATTACTGTCTCTAACAGCGAACGTTTGTGGTAGCCATATTTCGACTTCCAGTATTTGTTGCACTCATACAGTGGTATAGATTTTCAGGTAAACCAATCACGGTATCTAGCAGTTTTTCTTTGATGTAGCTGAATCTGACATTACCGGCGGTGACTAACTTAAAACGTTAATTACTTGGGTTGAAGCATACGAAGATGCGATGGACAAAGAAATAATCAGGCAAAGAGAAAGCTTTCCTGAAATCGATGTAAACCTTAATGAACTGTGATCTCTGGCTCTCTCGATGTCTATGGGTTGGCACGCAGATGCTTTCCCGAGCTTGATTGACGCTATCGAGAATCGCGTCAATTAAATCTGCTTTAGCAAAGGAATTCCCATTGTCTAATATCGCTGGAGCTTAAGGAACCACAGAGTCGCAAGCATGTTGGTAAGTTGGTTCTTATTCCCGATCACGAAGAATAAACTAAATAGCCCTATATTTAGTTCTCATGTTTAAAAACATGTGCAGATATATTCTTAAGCTATACCTCTATCTCAATTGGATTTAATGGTTTAGCGAATAAAAAAACCTTGTGCAACGTGGTAACTGATCCGCACCAGCAGTTTTGACATTGAGTTAAGTGAGTACAATCACTAATGAGGTGAACCATGACAAGTAAGAAGAAACCTATTATCCATTCTCCTGAATTTAAAGCAGAAATCCTGAAGCTGGCAGAGAAAGTGAGAGTCGCTGCAGCTGCAAGGCAGCTTTCGTTAAATGAACCTCAGATCTACGGTTGGCGAAAAGCCACAAAGAAGAATTCTAATATTAGCCAACGAGAACAAGAATTGGCTGTTGAAGTCGCTAAGTTCAAGAGGCTGTTGGCAGAGCAAACAGAAGAGCTAGAAATCGTAAAAAAGGCCGCCACCTACTGCGCGAAAAATCTAAAGTAAATTGCTATGAATTTATGCTCGAACACCTGCTGAGTTTAAGTATTTCCTGTATGGCTAAGGTGTTCAGAGTTTCTCGAAGTGGGTTGTATTATTGGGTTGAGAATCGGCACAAGGCGATTCAACGTGAAGACAGAACGCCAAAAGGTTGATACCTAAGCAAAAGAAGCTTTTGACGTTAGCAAAGAACGAGATGGATCGAGACGTATTCAGAAAGAACTAGCAGATAAGACCATTGCCGCCAGTATTAAACGTCAGGACTTAATAGCGAACGCAGTACGCAAGTTTAAGTGTACAACGGACAGTAAGCGTAAAATGTCCGTTGCTCCGAACTTGTTCGCTCAAGATTTTAACGCAACGGCTCCGAATCAAAAATGGGCAGGAGATATCACCTATGTTTCCACAAGCGAAGGCTGGCTGTACTTAGCTGTCATTATTGTGGTTGGTCTATGAATACGAGAATGACGGCCTCACTGGTCTACGATGCTTTATCAATAGCTTTATTTCGCCGAGGTTTCTCTGATCAGGTTATTACTCATAGCGATCTAGGTCGTCAGTAATGTTAGAAAGATTATCGAGACCTCCTAAGTCATTTTAATCTAAGGCAAAGTATGAGTAGGAAAGGAAATTGCTGGGATAATACTTGTGTTGAGAGCTTCTTTCATTCTATGAAAATTGAAGCAATCCAATATAAACCGATCATGACGAGAGAGCAGATGCGTTAAACGATCTTCGAGTACATCGAGGTTGATTATAATCAAACGAGAAGGCACAGTGCGCTTGAGTACCTAGGCCAATGAACTTTGAAAAACAAAATGTCGCTTAGTTAAGTGTCCAGTCTGACTGGAGCAGATCAGTCACTTCAAATTAGAGAATAAAGCTACCTCCCAATATTCGAGGGTTGGATACACTTAGCGGTAATTATTGAGCTTTCTGGTGCTGCTTGATGATCAGTCCTTTTTTTGGACATATTATAGAAAGTGTGATCAAAATTAGCTTTGAGATTTAACGTTAGAGTAGATCAAAATTTCATAATGGATGACACCATATTTATTTCTGATAATGCATAAAAACAGGAGTGAATATGAGTGTGAGCGAGCACAGTGTAGAGCGTAAACATTGGGGTGATTACAACATTTTTGTTCTCACCAATAACAACGGTGTGACGGTCGAAATCAGCGATTTAGGCGCAACGATTGTTAGCTTCTGGGTCACTGATAAGTCGAGTATACCGCGTAATATTGTGCTGGGTTATGACACCGCGAACGAGTACCTGAGCGGCGGTGCATTTATTGGTGCAGTTGTTGGCCCTTGGGGAAATCGAATCGACAACGGGAAATATGAGCTAAACGGACAAACGGTTCAGCTAGACAAAAATGAAGGGGAAAATCATCTTCACGGTGGTTCATGTACGCTTCATAAACGCCGTTGGGAAGTTATGGCGAGTGCGAAACAAGGCATTTCATTACAAACGCGGGTAGCAAGTGGCGAAGGTGGTTATCCGGCTAACTTAACATTGTTAGTGACGTATCGCTTGAGTGATGACAATGAGTTGTCTATTGATTATCACGTCACGGCAGATAAAGAATGCCCAGTGAACCCCACGCATCACGCTTATTTTAATCTGTCGGGCCAACATAAGAGTATTGGCGATCATGTCGTGAGCATTGATGCCGACCGCTATTGGCAGGTAGACAAAAACTCCATCCCGACAATTCAGGCTTCGGTCGGCACAAGCGCAATGAGCTTTATGACGCCGAAAAAGGTAGGACTTGGTTTAAGTAGTGCGGATACAAATCTTGTGGAAACCAAAGGGTATGACCATTGCTACATCGTAAACGGCGAAGGGTTAAGACATTTCGCTTGGGTATTTGAGGCCACAACCGGTATTGAGTTGGATGTATTTTCAGATAGGCCAGCGATACAATTTTATACAGGCAATCATTTAGCGGGCGAAAGCAGAAAGACAAACGAACTGTTTGTTCAATATGCTGGGTTGTGTTTGGAGACCCAAGCCTTTCCTAATCAAGTTAATATGCCAGAGTATCAAGATGGCGGTTTAGTACACCCTAACAACCCATTTTTCTCGACCACTATATACAAAGTCAGTGTCGACAACCTTTAGCATTTAAAACGGTTCAATCTTTAATCAAATCATCTCTACGTACACCGGTTTCTTAATCATTATCTCTAAATACACCACCTTCATGCCAGTGCTGATTTAAGCGCTGGTGTGTTATTTTTCTTCGATTTACCGCATGAAACTTCTTTGAAACAAGTCATGGCGACTCAATTCTTATGAGTAAACTCACAATTACAAGAAGTTAGAAAAAAAACGTAATTGAATAATGAATTAACTAAATGATTGTGTTAGCAACGCGATAGATACTGACGTGTATTATTTGTGTATTTTGAAGTCGTGCCATGATTGACCTAAATGAATAGAATTCATTCGCTGAAATCTATAGAGATTTAGTCAGTCTGGATCGGCCAATATTGTTGAGAGAGCCTCACATTGGAGCATTCACGTGGAACCTATTTATAAAAATCAGCAGTACTCAACAGAGCAACGCGTTGATAATCTAATTCAACTCATGACGCTTGAAGAAAAAGTGGGCCAACTACTTCAGTTGCCTGCCAACGTTGAAGGAAATGCAGACAAGCTCGAGGAATGGCATGTTGGTAGTTATCTGCATTGTACTGGAACGATGAATACAGCACTTCAAGAGAGAGCGCTTAATTCCCGTCTCGGCATTCCGCTGATCTTTGGAATTGACGCTATTCATGGTCACTGTTTTGACAACGATTCAACCGTTTTCCCGAGTCAGTTGGCCGCGTCGTGCAGTTGGGACTTAGGTCTTATGCACAAAATGGCTCAAGTTACTGCTAAAGAGACAAGGGCGTCAGGGCTGCATTGGACATTTTCACCAGTATTATGTGTAGGGCGCGACGCCCGTTGGGGAAGAATTGATGAAACCTACGGTGAAGATGCATGGTTAATTGGAGAAATGGCCGCTGCCACAATTAAAGGGTATCAAGGTGACGACGTGAGCTCGCCAGATTCTATTTTAGCGTGCGCAAAACACTACGTGGCTTATGGTGAAACCATTGGCGGTCGTGACTCGTATGAAGCCAATGTAACTAGACGCCAGTTGCTATCGACGTTTTTACCGCCATTTGAAAAAGCTGTGAAGGAAGCCAATGTTGCCTCGTTGATGACGGGGTATCACAGCAACGACGGCATACCGTGTACGATTGACGATTGGTTGTTAACCGATGTAGCTAAAACCGATTGGAATCTGGGTGGCTTTATCGTGACAGATTGGGAAAACGTACGTTCACTGCATACGAAACAAACGGTATGCGAGAACGAGAAAGAAGCGTGTTATCAGTCATTAATTGCAGGCAACGACATGATGATGTCTACGCCAGAGTTCTACCCTCTGACGGTGGAACTTGTTCAAGAAGGGCGTATTTCAGTTGCGATATTAGATTCGTCTGTAAAGCGCATTCTAACTAAGAAGTTTGAATTGGGTTTGTTTGATTCGATGGTAAATTACGCTCCAGAACGAAGCTCAATTATGGGCATCGAAGCGCACCATGCGGTTTCATTAGAAGCCAGTCGTAAAGGCCTAGTGTTATTGAAAAACGATGGAGTGCTACCTATTAAGCCTAACTCGCTAAAGAAAGTGCTTCTGGTTGGTCCTAACGCAGACGACGTGATCGCACAGCTTGGTGATTGGTCGTTTGGTTCGATCCAAGCAAGCATGACAAACGATACATTTCACCGGGAACAAACAGTCACACTGTTAGACGCCCTAACTCATGAAGCGGATGTGCAAGGGTTCGAGCTAGAATTTATTAAAGGTGCAGACTGCGTTGATGCCTCGGTTGATGAAATCGAGGCAATCAATTTGGCGCTGCCGACGGCGGATCTTGTTGTGGCATGTGTGGGAGATACTTTATCCCAAAACGGCGAGTTTCATGACAGAGCGAATCTGGATTTGAGTGGACAACAGCAAGCTATGCTTGAAACTATTCGCCGTCAAGATAAGCCTCTTGTGGTGTGTTTAGTGGCGTCGAAACCATTAACGATCCCTTGGGTAAAAGAGCACGCAAATGCCATATTGTGTGGTTTTAATTCTGGTCCTAAAGGTGGACAAGCGCTCTCTGAGGTATTGTTTGGTCAACTTAACCCAACTGGTAAACTAACTATTTCATTTCCCGTCCATGTTGGGCAAATTCCGGTGTACTACAACAAATATCAAGGTTGGCACGCGCACAATAGTGGCCAAACAAACGGTGAAGAACGTTACATTGATATGCCTTTAGATCCGTTATTTAGCTTTGGTGAAGGGATGTCATACAGCCGTTTTAGTTACAGTAATGTTCATATTCAGAACACGCACCTTAACCCTGGTCAAAATGTCGAAATATCGTTAGAACTTGAAAACCTATCTGATATAGATGGGGTCGAAATTGTGCAGGTGTACCTTCGTGACCTTTATTCCTCGGTCACTACTCCTATCAAAAAACTGTGTGGTTTTGCCCGAGTTGAGCTTGCGGCGGGTGAGAAAAAAGAGGTGAATATTGTCGTACCGTTTGATGAACTGGCGCTCATCAATGCGAAACTACAAAAGGTTGTGGAAGCGGGTGAGTTTGAATTTATGATTGGTGCATCATCTAAAGACCAAGACTTACAGCGTGTTCGAGTCAACGTAGGGCAATCTGTTGTATTGACCTAGCAAATAAGCAATAAGAAGTATGAAATAAGAAATAAATGAATGGCTAAAAAAAGCCCAAGTGCATAAAGTGAAAATGCGCTTGGGCTTTAATTTGCAGTGGAATTAATCGGTTATTTAAAGATGAAACCGTTCACTATGTTTTCTAGGTGCTCTTGTTGACCAGATGACTTAACAGGGGCGATGTTGTTTGTTACCGCAAAATCAGCCACTTGTTGAAGGTTGATGTCACCAGCAAGGATCTTCTTACCTAGGTCTTCATTCCAACCCGCATAACGTTGAGCAATTTTCTTAGACAACACATCGTTTTCAATCATGTCGGCAGCGCGCTCTAAAGACAGTGCCATGGTGTCCATGCCGCCAATGTGGCCGTGGAACAAGTCTTCGCCATCAATAGAAGGGCGACGAACGCGAGCATCAAAGTTGAAGCCACCTGTGGTGAAACCACCTGCTTTAAGAATTTCGTACATCACTAACGTGTTTTCTTCCACGCTGTTCGGGAATTGGTCGGTATCCCAACCCAGTTGAGGGTCGCCACGGTTGGCATCAATAGAACCAAACAAGCCTAAAGACGTTGCGGTCGCAACTTCATGATGGAAACTGTGACCCGCAAGCGTGGCATGGTTCGCTTCAATGTTCACCTTGATTTCGTTCTCTAGGCCGAACTGTTTCAAGAAACCGTAAACCGTTGCGGTATCGTAATCGTATTGATGTTTGGTTGGCTCTTGTGGTTTAGGTTCAATTAAAATCGCACCCTTAAAGCCAATCTTATGTTTATGCTCAACCACCATCTGCATTAGGCGGCCTAACTGCTCGCGTTCTTGACGTAAGTCCGTGTTTAGTAGAGTTTCGTAGCCTTCACGACCACCCCATAAAACGTAGTTTTCGCCACCCAGGCGCTGAGTTGCGCCCATCGCGTTGAAAATTTGTGTTGCCGCGTAAGCGAATACTTTCGGATCAGGGTTAGTTCCCGCACCCGACATATAACGTGGGTTAGAGAAAGCGTTCGCCGTACCCCAAAGCAGTTTAAGGCCGGTTTCCGATTGCTTTTGTTCAAGCACATCGACCATTGCTTGGAAGTTGTTCACGTATTCCTTGATGGAGTTGCCTTCTGGTGCCACATCGGTGTCGTGGAAGCAGTAATAAGGAACATCGAGTTTAGAGAAGAAGTCGAACGCGGCATCGGCTTTCATTTTGGCCATTTCCATGGCGTCGCCATTTTTGTGCCAAGGGCGGTCGAACGTGCCAGCACCGAAAACATCAGAGCCCGGCCAGCAGAAGTTGTGCCAGTAGCAAGCTGCAAAACGAAGGTGGTCTTTCATGCTTTTGCCAAGGATCATTTTGTCGGCATCGTAATGACGGAAAGCAAGTGGATTTGAAGATTCAGTGCCTTCAAATTGTATTTTATTAATGTGTTCAAAATATTTAGTCATGATTATTGTTCCATAATATTAGTGTTATGTTTCATCAATAATTATTCCTTTTCACCACATCAGCAATTACGAAATTTTATACACACATTAATCTATTTGTTTAATGTGCATCACGTCTCAAATAATCACTCATTATTGATTGGTTTATAGTTGTTTTTCATTCACTGACTACTCACTGTAGTTTTGATGTTTTTTTAAAGTGTTGTTTTTGTTGTGTATTTTGGGGTTTTAGTGAGGTGTGTATGCTGGTTCGTTAACTATCTATGCTTAATTGCGCATGACTCGCACTATCTTTGTGATCCAATGCTCAGTCGTAAAATCTACCAATAGCAGAAACAAAAAACATAATTGAGAGAAAGTCATTTGCCTATAAAGATAAGATAAATTAACTATCCATAACAAATTACGGAACAATAGGTGAATAAATGGCGACGGTTCAATTCAAAAATGTAGATAAGATCTACTCTGAAGATGCGCACATTGTTAAAGACTTCAATCTCGAGATTGGCGATGGGGAGTTTGTGGTGTTTCTAGGGCCTTCGGGGTGCGGGAAGTCAACCACGCTAAGAATGCTATCGGGTCTCGAAGAGGTGTCTCATGGCGAAATCTTAATTAATGGTGAAGTCGTCAACCACCTTAATCCTAAAGACCGAAATATTGCGATGGTGTTCCAAAGTTATGCCTTGTACCCACACATGACGGTGTATGAAAATATTGGTTTCTCGTTAAAGATGGCAGGCGTCAACAAAGACGAAATTAAAAAGCAAGTTCGACACGTAGCAGATA
The DNA here is from genome assembly GCF_054960695.1 of Vibrio sp. PSi01. Taxonomy (NCBI): domain Bacteria; kingdom Pseudomonadati; phylum Pseudomonadota; class Gammaproteobacteria; order Vibrionales; family Vibrionaceae; genus Vibrio; species Vibrio sp. PSi01. The sequence goes on along the minus strand of NZ_JBHNYN010000013.1, from coordinate 39,565 downwards.
TGCTGCAGTTGACACCGTTGCTTGAGCGTAAGCCTCGTGCATTGTCTGGCGGGCAACGCCAACGTGTAGCAATGGGGCGAGCGATGGTTAGAACGCCGGAAGTATTTTTGTTTGATGAACCTCTATCGAACCTAGACGCTAAACTTCGTAATGTGATGCGTACTGAAATCAAAGACCTCCATAAGAAGCATCAAAAAACCACGGTGTATGTGACTCATGACCAAGTGGAAGCAATGACACTTGCCGATAAAGTGGTGATCTTACGCGATGGCATCATCGAACAAGTGGGCACGCCAAAAGAGATCTACCACAAACCTGCCAACCTGTTTGTCGCTGGTTTCATCGGCAGCCCATCAATGAACATGTTACCTGTTGCAATGAAATCTGCTCAAGATGGTTGGGGCATCGAATTAAATAGAAAAACCATTGATGTGGTGTCGTTAAATGACTCAAGCACAGTGACTAATGAAGCCACGTTGGGAGTAAGACCAAGCGATATTAGCAACCAAAGTTCAAGCAAATCGGTTGCGGTTGAAGTGTTTGTTGAATCCACTGAATTACTTGGCACAACAATACAAGTCCATGGGCAGCTTGGTGACACAGCTGTGACCATCGAACTGGATTCTGAGCAGCAAGTCGAAGCGGGCACGAGTTGTACTTTCTATATCGATATTCAAAGATCGCACCTGTTTAATCAAAATGGCTTGGCTATCCTCTAGCATTGCAATGTAAGAGGAAAGAACCAGTATGAAAAAGATACTCGTGCTATTGGATGTGATGGTGTTTTACGACCGCGAAATATTCCGAGGAATTAAAGCGGGTGTGCATTGTCGTTCAGAAGACGTATCTATTTATATTAGTTCTGAAGAGCACATTGATAAGTTGAAAGAAGATTGCTGGGATTACATCATTGCTGATGGGGATAAGTTGGTTGATACCCCTTCAGTGATGAGAGTGGCGCGCAAAGGGTTAATTTATTCGAGCTACCAACTCGATTCCATACCTGCCGGCATTTCTACGTTAGTGGTTGATAATCAGCAAATTGCGATTACCGCACTAGGTAAGTTCACCGAGCTTGGCATTCAACGTGTTGGCTTTTACAGCAACGAATTTGACCGTCAATACAAGTGGAGTAAAGAAAGGGAACAAGGCTTTAAAGCGACCGCAGACAAGATCGGCCTAGAAATGTGCCTTGTCGACCCACCTCATTTGGTGGTTAGTAATGAAAAAGTAGGGGTGTTGTGCAGCACAGATCGCTCGGCGAGAACATTAATACAAGCGCTTACTGACGAAAAAATCATGGTGCCAAAGCAAGTTAACGTGATTGGTGTCGATTGTGATCCTATTGAAAGTGAAATTTCTCCTGTCGCAATTACTTCTGTCGATATCAGCCCTTTTGATATTGGTAAGCAAGCTGTATCACTGGTGCTTAAAGAAGAGAAAGCTCAGGCGTATTTTTACACACCAAGCCAATTAGTGGAAAAGGCATCTTGTAGCAGTGAAGACTTATCTGACGGAATAGTGAGTCGTGCCAGTTTTTATATTTACAATAATTACCACAATAGTATTAAGGTTTCTGATGTGGCTAACTATTGTCGTGTTTCAAGGAAAACGCTAGACAGTCGATTTTTTAATGCAAAGAATATAACCGTCCATCAATATATTCATGAAAGACGCTTAGAAAAATGTATGCGATTATTATCTGAAACCGATGAAAGTATTGAAGATATAGCATTGCAATGTGGTTACCCGCACCAAAGTTATTTGTATCAAGTTTTTAAGAAACACTTGTCTTGTACCCCGCTAGATTTTCGGAAGAAGGAGAATTCGCGTTATCATATTTAATATACGCATTCCAATATCTGATTTTATGTGAGCTCGATAATATTATTGAGTTTTTTTGTGTCTAATGAATAGTTTGCTTTATATCACAATTAATAATTCCATGGAAAATACCTAACTCTATTTACAACATTTGGTAAAGAACTCCAAGCTGGTTTATCTCATAGTGTTGCTGTACTCATACAACACTAATAAAAGGTTAAAACCAATGAAATGGAATTCATTTTTGCTAATAGCGGGCGTCGCTATCGCTTTACCCGGCTGCTTGTCTGAATCTGGGTCTGAAGTTGAGACAGGCTCTCCAGAATTACCTTCAACAGAAGTTGCCAGTTTGTTCCAACTGTCTGAAGGGTATCCAATTGGCGTAGCGCTTCCAGCTGGTGACGCTCAAAACTCAGTGTTCATTAGAAGCGACTTACAAAGTGTTGTAGATCAGCATTTTAACCAAATAACCGCTGAAAACATTATGAAACCCAGTTACTTGCAACCAGAGCAAGGAACGTTCTTTTTTGATGATGCGGACCTATTGGTTGCATTTGGCCAAGAAATTGGAGCAGGGATCCACGGCCACACGTTAGTCTGGCATCAGCAGTTACCTGAGTGGATGAAAAGCTGTACAACCAATTGCGCCTCGGTGATGGCCGATCATATTACTCAAGTTACCAGTCATTTTGCGGGAAAAGTAGACAGTTGGGACGTAGTCAACGAAGCATTTCATGAAGATGGAACGTATCGAAATGCCGGCGATCAAGGAAGTGTTTGGTTTGCGAATATTGGTAAAGATTATATCGCACAGGCATTTACCGCTGCTGACCTAGCAGATAGCAGTGCCGATTTGTACTACAACGATTACAACATAGAACGTAATGACGCTAAGTTAACCGCGGTGCTTACAATGGTTACCGAGCTGGAAAACGCTAATGTACCCATTGACGGTATTGGGTTTCAGATGCACGTTGGGCTCGATGACCCAAGTATCGAAACGATCTCTGCGTCTTTAACTAAAGCTGCACAAACAGGCCTAAAAGTAAAAATAACGGAACTCGACGTGCGCTTGAACCGGAACGGTGATTTCTCGCATTTATCGCTTGAACTCGCAGATAAACAAAAGGATCGTTTCGAAAATATCGTCACTCAATACTTAGCTATTGTTCCGAAAGAGCAACGTGGTGGGATCTCCGTTTGGGGCGCCTCTGATGCCGACAGTTGGATTATTGATTTATATGGTAATGCCGATTGGCCGTTACTTTTTGACTCGAAACTCGTGGCAAAACCTGCCCTACAAGGCTTTGCTAATGGCTTGATATCCGCAGCCGAACCCGAAGTGCCATCATTGTTTAAAGACAGTTTTGAAGATGGCGTGTACTGGTATGAAGACGGTTCGACAACCGTTGTTGGTGCATACACTCATAATGCCGCCGATAAAACGATGAATGTTGATGTGGACTGGTTAGCCGATGGCGATGAGTATGTTATTGCCACTACGTTCACTGACAACGAAACAATTGATTTCTCCACTGCTAAAACTCTGTCTTTTGATGTTTACGTACCAAGTGAATATGGAACTGATGGGCACTTAGCGATTCAGCCTTTCATCATGGATGGCGCTTATACGCCTGCGTATATTGGATGGCAGTTCGACTATCAATTGGATGAATGGTCGACGATTACTATTCCCAATATTTCACCAGACTTTGCTTTTGGTTACAGCGGAAATCCTGACTTCACCAATATAGACCGTATCGGGCTGCAGTTCATTGCTAACGGTGCTGTTCTCCCTCAAAAAACGATTCAAATCGATAATGTGATTATCCGATAACAGCTGAATATCGCAGCTATTACCTGAAACCGGGAATATGTAAAGCCTAAATATACAGAGCCTGCGGCGTGAAGTCTCAGGTTCCAATATCGCTAACTTTAAATTTGAGTGGGTATCCACTCGGAATAACTATACCAACAATAAATAAAGGACCAATAATATGGAACAGTTGAAACTCTTACCTCTTGCTGCTGCAGTGGCTACCACAATGATGGCGCTACCCGCTATGGCTAACGATGCAGACATTGAAGCGTTAACAAAACGCATTCAAGAACTTGAAGCAAAAGTGGTAAAAATTGACTACGTGGATGACCAACAACCTTCGGTGTTAACGCCAGAAACGAAAGCTCCTGTCGGTGTGGTTTTTTCTGGTTACGCTCGTTACGGCGCGCATTATACCGATGGCGACCGACGTTATGTTGAGGTCGGCACCACTGGCCGTTCATTGGGTCGTTTAGGTAACGAAGGGAATGGCGGAGAATTTCAGTTAGGACGCATCTTTGAAACGAATAATGGCCCAATTTGGAATGTGGGAGTCATGGTTGATCACTGGGCAAATGATCAGTGGGGATCGCCTGGTGGTGTTGATTTGAAGAAAGCTTTTGCTGGTGTGACAAATGTATTTGAAAGTCAGCCTGAAATGTATTTTTGGGGTGGTCGAGATTTCCACCAAAGACCACAACAGGGCATCAATGATTACTTCTGGATGTCGCACGATGGTCAAGGTGGTGGTTTCAAAAACTATAACTTTGGTGGCGCAAAACTCGACTTTGCAGTGATCACAAAAGTTGATTTCGGTGACGGTGGTTCGTTAGGCAATGATTCAGGGCGCTACGCGTTTACCAGTAAATTGCACAGCATTGATGCAGGTGTGGGTACTCTCGATTTTTATGCTAACTACGGTTTTGCCTCTGATGAAGCCGGAAATGAATTAAAAAATGAAACATCGTGGCAAGTTGGCGCGCAATTAGGACTCGGCGAATCAAACCAAGTGATCGTTCGTTACTCTGATGGTGCTGATGATTCTTCCTTTGATCTTGCGGGTGATGTACAGGCGCTCTACATGAGCTTTGAAGGCAGCTACAACTATGGCAACCCATGGTCTGTTGATTATCTTATCTCATATAAAGACGTAGTGGGTAAGGATGCCGCGGCGTTAAATGGCAAAGGTGAGCGCAGTGAATATGCCGCAATTGTTCGACCAATGTATAGCTGGAACGAAGTTCACTCAACATGGTTTGAAGCGGGTTATGCAATGGAAGACCGTGAAAATGATGACGAAGTGAAAGGTTGGAAAGTCACAGCGTCGCAAAACATTTCCATGGGTGGCATGCCGTGGAGCCGTCCAATGCTTCGATTGTACGCGACCGTTGGCGATGTAGAAGACACAGACAATATTAAATACGACACACTGAGCCTAGGCGCAATGTTTGAAGCGTGGTGGTAAATAATAGTAAAAATTCAACAAATTAATAAATTTCAAGCTGTTCAATTCAAAATTTAATAAAAGAAATTGGCCATTTTTCATATATGTGAGCAATGGCTAGTTCTTATCTTAAAGTCCACGAAACAAGAAATAGAGTAAATTAGAAAACAAAAAATATAATTGTTCCAACTGGTGTTTTTACACACTATTTAAACAAGCGGTTTAACTAGATAAATAATTAGGTGATGTAAATGGCATCAGTAACTTTTAAGAATTTGATTAAGAACTATGGAGAAACTCAAGTCGTTAAAGATATTGACTTAGAGGTTAATCATGGGGAATTTATCGTATTACTTGGGCCTTCTGGCTGTGGTAAATCTACAACGTTAAGAATGCTCGCAGGGCTAGAAGAAATATCAGGCGGCGAGATTTATATTGACGATCTTATGGTGAATGAGCTTCACCCTATAGAACGAAATATAGCCATGGTATTTCAAAGCTACGCATTATACCCACACATGACGGTTGGCGAAAATATCGGTTTCAGTTTAGAAAACATGAAAATTGATAGAGCCACACGTAAAGAAATGGTGGCTGATGTTGCTAAGGTTCTTGAACTAACTCCGCTTCTAGATCGTAAGCCGAAAGAACTTTCTGGTGGCCAAAGACAACGTGTCGCAATGGGGCGAGCCATGGTTCGCACACCAGAAGTGTTTTTGTTTGATGAGCCTTTATCAAACCTAGACGCAAAACTTCGTGGCCAAATGCGCAAAGAGATTCGCGCGCTGCATGAAAAAGTTAAAACCACCGTCATTTACGTTACGCATGACCAAGTTGAAGCCATGACTCTGGCTGACCGAATTGTGATTTTGAACAATGGCATTATCGAACAAGTTGGTACGCCGAAGGAAATCTTCGAGCAGCCTAAATCCCAATTTGTTGCACGTTTCATTGGTAGCCCGGAAATCAACGTATTTGATACCAATACCACCGAAATCAACTTGAGCTTACCTGATGTCGACCTTTCTGCAGATATCGAGTCCATTGGTATTCGACCACAAGATTTTTCTCTTTATCAAGATGAGATCGAACCTGAGTTTTGTCGTTCATTAAACGTTACGGTGATTGGCTCTGAAGTTCTGGGTTCAGTTATTCACCTTGATTGTTTGTTTAACGGCAAAAAAGTGGTGGTTGAAACTCATTACGTAGAAGAACTCATTGAAGGCGACATGACGATCTACTTCGATAAACGTAAAGCACATTATTTCGATAACAACAAAATTACCACTCTACAATAACAAAGGACTGAACATGAAGAAGTCGAACATCAACTTTTTATCATTATCTATTGCGACATTGCTTGCGTCCAATGCCTATGCAGCACCGACCGAAATTACGGTAGCTTCGTTCCCTAATTTTAATCAAGTCGCTGAAGTGGCGATTCCAAAATTTGAAGCGAAATATCCAGACATTAAAATAAACCTAGTCACATTGGCGTATGGCGATCACCACAACGCAATGACAACGGCTTTGGCAACGGGTGCAAACTTACCAGATGTCATGGGTATCGAATATGCTTACATCGGTCGTTTTGTAGAATCTGGTGGCCTAGAAGATTTAAATGCGCCGCAGTACAACGCCGCTAAATTTACAGAGCAGCTTGTGCCTTATTCTGTGTCGCAAGCGACGAGTTCAAAAGGCATGTTGTCGGGCATTCCTGCCGACATCGGCCCAGGTGCGACTTTCTATCGTGCTGACATTTTGGAAGCCGCAGGTGTAACAGAAGAAGAACTGTTAAAAGATTGGGACTCGTTTATTCAAGCGGGTGTCAAAATCAAAGAGAAAACGGGCAACTACATGCTCGCTAACGCTGTCGATATCACGGATATCTATATTCGTTCAAATCTAAAGGATGGCGATGGTATCTACTTTGATAAAGACCATAACGTACTCGTGAATTCTCCTCGTTTTAAAGAAGCGTTCCGTTTAGCGAAAAAAGCCCGCGATGCTGGGATTGACGCTGAAATTGGTGCTTGGTCTAACGAATGGACAGAAGGTCTGCGTCGCGGAACTATTTCCGTTCAATTGATGGGTGCATGGCTAGGTGGGCATTTACAAGATTGGATTGCTCCAGAAGCAAAAGGTAAGTGGAGAACCTCTCAGCTTCCGAATGGTTCTTACGCAAGTTGGGGCGGCTCATTCTACAGCATCCCTAAAAAAGCTGAGCACAAAGAAGAAGCATGGAAATTTATCGAGTTCATGGCGACAAGCCCTGAAATTCAAAAACTTGGCTTTACTGAAATCAACGCTTTCCCTGCGTTAGTCGCAACACATACCGACCCGTTCTTTGACGAAGAAGTGGCTTACTTGGGTGACCAGAAAGCACGCTTGATTTGGCGTGAAGCGGCGTCTCACATTCCTGCGGTTACGGTTGACCGTTACGACGAAGTGGCGCGTCAAGTTGTGAACGATTCGCTAGAAAAAGTGCTTGAGAACGATGCTGATATCGACGAAGTACTGGCCAATGCAGAGAAACAAATTAAACGTCGCGCTCGTCGTCGTTAATGCAGTAATGAGTTAGGGCAATCGCCCTAACTCGAATGATTTTCAAGTCGGGATGAGATATATGAGTTCTTCATTAGCTACCAATTTAACGGCAACGCAAAAGGGAAACTTTTGGTTGCGTAAGGGCAATAAAATCGCCCCTTACTTATTTGTGAGTCCATTCTTCGTGATATTCGGAGTTTTCGGACTGTTTCCATTAATTTTTTCACTCTATCTTTCATTTCACTACTGGGAGCCAGCGGCTGGCTTAGCTGCGATGGAGTGGGTTGGGATAGAAAACTATGTTTTCGCACTGGAAGATGAATGGTTCCAGAAGTCGATCTACAACACCGTTGTGATCGCTCTGAAATCCGGCATTCCTCAACACGCAGTCGCATTGCCACTCGCGTACTTTATTCACACCAGCTTTAGCAAAATGCGTAACACAGTAATTGGTGTGTATTTTGTGCCATACATTACTTCGACGGTTGCGATTTCTCTGGTTTTCACCACTTTGTTTTCTCGTGACTTTGGTATGGTTAACCAAATTTTGACCTCGCTAGGCAACTTCTCAATTGCGGATATCAAAGTGTTCTCGTGGATCTTCCCAACGGAGAATATTGACTGGAGCAAACCCGCGTATACCAAAGACATGATTTCCTTCGTCGTATTCTGGCGATTCGTGGGTTGGAACACCGTGCTTTACTTATCGGCGCTACAAACCATTCCAAAAGATATTTACGAAGCGGCCACTATCGATGGGGCGAGCCGTTATCAACAATTCTGGAACATCACGCTACCAATGCTAAAACCAATGGCGTTCTTCGCTGTGACATTAACTATTATCGGTAACCTGCAGTTATTTGAAGAACCGTTCATTATCACTGGTGGTACTGGTGGTATCGACCAAGCAGGTAAAACAGCGGCAATGCACATGTATATTACTGCATTCGTAGAAAGTGACTTTGGTACTGCATCTGCAATTTCATGGATTCTATTTATGCTGATAGCCGGTTTGACGCTCGTGAATAACAAACTTCTAGGTGGTAACAACCAATGATCATGAAAATAGAAAAAGACAGGCTCATTGCCTACATTATTGTCGCCTTAGGAGCATTAATAATGCTCGCGCCATTTTACTTCATGTTTATTTTTTCATCGCATTCGAATACCGGTATCTTGTCGGTGCCACCGCCCATCTTTTTTGGTGAGTATTTGGTTGAGAACTTCAATACCTTGTTGGAATTTCTACCGTACTTTTGGCACAACTTAGGCTTGAGTTTGTATGTTGCGGTTATCGTAACAGCGTTGAACCTACTGTTTTGTTCGTTGGCAGGTTACGCGTTTGCGATGTTCGATTTTAAATTCAAGAATGCTATGTTTGTTGGCATTATGGCGACCATGTTGCTACCGCCATTTTTAGGCATGATTCCAACCGCGATGATCATGTCTACCATTGGCTGGATGAACGATCCTAAAGCTCTGATCGTCCCAGCGGCGTGTGGTGCGATGGGTATCTTTATGATGCGTCAGTTTATTTCGAGCTCAATTCCTAAAGAGTTAGTCGAAGCCGCTCGCATGGATGGTTGTGGTGAATTTAAGATTTACTACCGAGTGATTGTGCCGTTGATTAAGCCAGCATTTGGAACATTGGGTTTGATTACGTTCATCGGAACGTGGAACAACTTCATGGGCCCATTGGTTGTTATGAACGACATGAAAATGTTCACGGTTCCACTGGCGTTACGAGCGCTTCAAGGAACGGGTCAAGTGCCATGGGGCGCGGTGTCTATAGGAGCTGCGATTGCGGTTCTGCCGCTATTGTTCTTGTTCATCATGGCTTCTCGACGCCTAATTGACGGACTCACAGCCGGTGCGGTTAAAGGATAAGTACCATCAGCGTGATGCCCGCTTTATCGAATTGATGAGCGGGCATCGCGCTATAAATTATAAGGATAATTGCTAATGAAGAAGACATTTTTACCGGTGCTGTTACCGACGCTATTTGCTGCCACGTTGTTTGGGTGCAGTAACAATGCCAATAATTCTATATCTGCTAATGAATCTAAATCAGCCAACACAGCAGCTGAAGCAACCCAATCTCGTTCCGAGTTATCACTCAAAGCGTTGGCTGATCAAATCAACCTCGCAGTGGGAACAGCATTTGAAACTCGTCATTTAAACGACCCCATGTTTCGAGACACGGTGATTCGTGAGTATTCTCAAATCACCCCAGAAAACGAAATGAAGTTCAGCTATGTACAACCGCAACGCGGTCAATTTGATTTCTCTAAAGCTGACGAACTGGTTGAATTTGCATTAGAAAATAATATGGCTGTTAAAGGACACGCGTTAGTTTGGCATATCCAGAACCCTAAGTGGTTAGAAGATACGAAATGGACAAAAGAAGAGCTGACTCAGGTACTAGAAAACCACGTTAAAACAGTCGTCGGCCATTACAAAGGTAAAGTCGCCTACTGGGATGTGGTGAACGAAGCGTTTGATGACACTGGTGGCTTTCGCGATACGTTATGGTATCGAACTTTAGGTGAAGACTACATAGAGTTGGCATTTAGATTCGCTCATGAAGCGGATCCTGATGCATTGCTTTTCTACAATGATTACTCAACGGAAGGAATGAACGCCAAATCAAACGCCGTTTACCGTCACGTAGAAAAATTGCTTGAGAAAGGTGTGCCAATCCATGGTATCGGCACGCAACTGCACTTAACGGGTGATAATGCGCTCAGTGATGCGTCTATTGCCCGCAATATTGAACGTATCTCGGAGTTAGGTTTAGATACGCACTTTACCGAAATTGATGTACGTATTCGTGATGGGCAAGACAACTTCGCATTGCAAGACCAAGCGAATCGTTACGAAAAGCTCATGAAGCTCGCGGCGTATTACCCTGAGGTTGATATGTTCACAATGTGGGGGGTCACGGATAAGTATTCGTGGGTTCCTAGTTGGTTTAATGGTTACGGGCGTGCACTAATATTTGATGAAAATTATCAGCCTAAGCCTGCATATTACGCGATCCAAGGCGTCTTGGTTGATGCGGTAACGGGTAACTTTAGTTATGAGCCAGTAACCGATATGAGCAATATGCAACGTTACGTTCAACCGTTTAACGCTAAAGCACTAACGTCTGATCAATTTAATGCCGAAGAAGTGGTGTTTTACCCATTTGGGTACAATCAGCTTGGCGGACGCAATCAAACACTGCCACAACGTGATGTTATTGATGGTAAGTGGGCGGTGGGGTATCACAATAATGCGATCATCGGCCAAGTTCGCCGTGAAGACAGCAGTACCGTAACGAACAATGTTCAGTTGCATGAAAATGACAACGTGGAAGTGTTTGTTCGCATTGGTGAGCAATTCTGGCAATTCCGTTCTGTCGTGGGTCAAGACTTTGCTCCACTCGAGTTCCCGGGCAAAGCGACGGGCGCATGGAATGCTGACGGCACTGTTTTCGACTTCAACATTTCATTTTCAAACTATCAAGATTTAGTGGGCGAAACCTTAGGCTTTAATATCGCGTTGTCGGATAACGACAGTAAAGATAGCTCAGGAAGCCGACATGCTCAGTTGTATCCTCTCACGGGCACTAACATTGGTTGGCAAGGTGAAGAGTTTGGTGAATTGTTTATGAATGGTCAAAATGCTGTGCTGTCTACAGTGCCGGTTTCAACTCCACCAGCTTTTAAAGCGTCTAAGTTGACAAGCAAACCAAGCGGTGCTGATGATGCAGTATGGCAACAAGGTTATCAGTATTCATTTGCGTTTAACCAGTTGAACCAGCGTGATATGTCTGTAGCTAAAGGCGACAATTTTGCCGGAACTTGGACGGTAGGTTATCACCAAAACTGGCTATATGGGGTGGTTAATCGAGTGGATGACATTACCGTGACGTCAATGGAACAAACCTACGAAAATGATAACGTTGAAGTATTTTTGCAGCGTGGCGATAAAGGCTTTACCCAGTTCCGAACTGTCGTAGGGCAAGATTTTGAGGATGTGGGCTACCAAGGTGAATACAATGCACAATGGAATGCAGATGGTACTCAACTGTTCTTTGCGATTGAGCTTGAAGCACCGATGAAATCTGGAGAGGGTGTAATGTGGAACATAGCACTTTCAGATAACGATGGTGATGAAGAGGGGCGTAAATATCAATTGTATCCAGTGCCAGGAAGCAACATTGCTTACCTTGGTGAGGAGCTTACAAAACTCATTGCAGATTAAGCTCTGCTAACAAAGGGTGACGCACAGCGTCACCCTTTTTCGTTGCTGTTAATTTGCCGACTTAGCTTATCAACTTAACGAATCGATTTAGGTGGCTGTTCTAGTTTACCGACTAACGTTGTCGACTTGGCTTATCGGTTATAGCTGACGATTTTAAACCTACTGATTTTAAAAAATGATCATCAACTCATAAAAGAGCAAGGTAACCATGAGCTCACGTCTAACCTACCATGGTTAATGGATGCGTTAAGCCAACTAGATACAGAAGTGCAGCTTAATAAGGCGTTATTTGTAATTGATAAAGCGTCGCACAGTCGCGCGTTATTTGCAGTATTTTAGACGTGATCACCGTCATTACAGGGCAAGCCAACTTGTTGGCATTGAACGCGGCGATTGAAGCGGCGCGTGCTAGGACGTCGCGAAAGATCAAACCGACATTATTGCCGAGTTTCGTCATTAACCCCTTGTGTGATAGGCACCTCGCTTGCACATATAAACCATGAATTCTCGTGTCATGAAAGCATGATTGAATTCTTATTTATTCAAAATTATCAGTGTGCTGTGATAACTGCCACAAAGGAATAAAGGGCGGTGTGCTCCACTGGTAACAGAATAGTAATGGAGTAAGAACAGTGAAAATACGCAGCTTAATATCGTTGAGTGCAGTATTGGTAGGATTGTTATTCAATTCTGGGTGTGGTTCTTCAAGTGGAAGCTCTGAAGAAGCGCACGTGGTATTAAATGAAGCGTACTACAGCGACTTGTATGATTGGAATGAGACGAATGGATTAGCGCACAGCTTTTTAGGTCGTGGCATCAATATGGGAAACTACTTAGAGTCGCCTAATTACGAAGGTGAGTGGAATGCAAATCGACTGATTCAACCGAGTGACTTTGATAACATTCACAATGCAGGTTTTGCGAGTGTGAGAGTGCCAATTCGTTGGAGTGCGCATGCAATGGAAGGTGCACCTTATACGATAGAGCCAGTATTTTTAGCGCGAGTACAGCAAGTGGTTGATGAAGCTATTCAACAAGGGTTAAGAGTTATCATCAATACTCACCATTACGAAGAGCTGTTCTACAACCAAGGTGAATTTGAACTGCACCTAGCGCGTTTAAAAGCAATTTGGGCGCAATTAGCCGACCAATTTCCTCTTAGCCGTTACCCGCAAGATCAACTGGTGTTTGAGCTGTTGAATGAACCTCATGAAGTGGTTGGTGTTGATGAATGGAATATTCTGATTGATGACTTAGTCAGCGTGCTTTGGACTGATAAGGCGAGAGAGCAGAATAACGGCCTCGAACAACGTAAAATTATGGTAGGTACAGCCGATTGGGGCGGGCCATTTAAGTTGCCTGATTTGAATTTACCGGCTGCATGTAATGCCAGTAATACTATTATTACGGTTCATTTCTACGAACCCTTTAAGTTCACTCATCAAGGCGCCGATTGGACAGAAGGAGCCAGTGACTGGATAGGAACTCGATGGTTAGGCAGTGATGCTGAGCAACAAACCTTGTTTATGTACCTTGATGCTGTCGCGCAATGGAACGATCAACCAGGGCGTGAGTTCGAAGTGAATATTGGTGAATTTGGCGTATACAGCCAGTTTTCTAAAGCGGAAGATCAACGCGCTTGGACAGCGTTTATCGCGAGAGAATCAGAAAAACGTGGTTTTAGTTGGCACTACTGGGAATACAGTGCAGGATTTGGAGCATACGATGCGGAAGCAATGCAATGGCGCACGTCGCTCATTGAAGGATTGATTCCAACCGATCGTTAGTCATTGTGTTTTATCGATATCTTGATGAACAAAAGCGCCGAGTATAAGGAGATTTCTCTTAATACCCGGCGTTGTTTTATGTGTAGCTTATGTTGTGTGCGTTTAACGCTGCATGACTTAACTGAACTTTCGTTGAAGGTACTCAAGTTAAAGGTACGTTCTCTACAAGTGCTTAGGTTAATTGAACTAGCGTTAACTGTAATCGCGGCAACTGTACTTATTCGCAAACCACTTATAAATAAGCCCGTTAGTCGAAGTAGGGTTTGATGGTTTGAATGGAACCATCGGCATTGTGTGTTAATTCGGTCATTTTTATACTACGTAAGTGAGTTTGCCCGCCAGACAGTGAACTGTCGTGGTAAAACAAGAACCACTTTCCTTGGTATTGTGCAATGGAGTGATGAGTCGTCCAGCCCAATACGGGTTCTAAGATCACGCCTTGGTAGATAAAAGGGCCATATGGAGATTGGCTTGTGGCATACACGATATTGTGCGTATCGCCAGTCGAATACGAGAAGTAATAAGTACCTTCATGTTTATGTAACCACGGCCCTTCAAAATAACGGCGGTCAATATCACCAGCAGTGAGCAGTTTTCCGTGTTCATCTAAAATTTGAATTTCTTGAGCAGGCTCGGCTAAATTGAGCATGTCTTCACTCAGTTTAGCGACCAAAGGTAACAATGCTGGCTCATCGTCTGCTGGGTAAATCTCTTCACCGTATTCGCCATTTCGCCAGTTTTGTAACTGACCACCCCATAAGCCACCAAAATACATGTAGTACTGTTGGTCATCATCTGCGAACACGGCAGGGTCAATACTAAATGATCCATCAATGTGTGTGTCTTGTGGTTCAAATGGGCCTTCAGGACGATTGCTTACGGCAACGCCAATATGAAAGATGCCGTCGTAATTTTTGGCAGGAAAATACAGATAGTACTTGCCATCTTTTTCTGCGGCATCAGGTGCCCACATTTGACGTTCCGCCCATTTTACATCGTTAACGTCGAGTGCATTGCCATGATCGGTGGTTTTGCCAAACGGGCGATCAAGTGAAATAACATGGTAGTCACGCATGTCAAAATGGTCGCCATCATCATTTAATGGCTGTCCGGTCTCAACATCATGAGACGGGTAGATATAAATCTTGCCGTCAAATACATGAGCAGAAGGATCGGCAGTATACATGTGGGTGACGAGTGGTGAAGAAATAGGGTTAAGTTGGCTTGCGCGTTCTAAATCGCGAGCGGTGACAGCTTCAGCGTCACTCAATGGCGTAGCTTCAATGGTAGTTTCAGTCATGATGTTTACTCACTAAGTTTATAATTTAGTTAACGAATGTTTAAACCAGTATATCGGAGCTAACTCGCCACAAAATGGCGTTTATTTTCACGCGAATTACGTTTTTTCACTATTGTGATAAGCACTAGATCTCCGGTTTGACACCCAAATTACACGCTTATTGATATCGGGTTTGGCACTCAAAAAAGTGAGTGCTAAAGGGGGTAGTAATAGAAAATAAGTTGATGTAAGTCGGTGATTACTGGCTTTTGGAATGAATGTCTATAAAGGTTCTGTGTTTTCGCGGTACTCAAAGTAATCGAAGTCGGCGTGTTTGCCTTGCCCGGTAATATCGGCAGCGTAAAGAGCCGCGAATGTTCCCGTAAATCGGAAGATATCAGGGCCACCCTCATCTGACAGTGGTGTGCTGTTCAGTGCTGGGCCGATGTTGTGCCATGTGTCACCATTGAGTGAATAGCTAAACTGATACCACTGTTTATTAAGAGTGAGCCTCATCCATACAACGGAAGCATCGCCGATGGTCACTTCTGAGCCATATTCTTCATACTGATCGTTAATATTACCCACGATTTTCAACACACGTTGACCGCTGTTATTCGCGGTCATCTTCAAGAAATAGTGACCGTTTCGGGCGTAATAGGCGCACAATCCTGCCATTTCGTAGGGAGTGTTTGGAGCAAACTCCATTTTGGTTTCGGCGCTAGCATAGAAGGATTGGAATCGACGGGCGATCAAGCTCTGTTCATAACGAGAGCTAAGATAATGGCGACCCTTTAAACGTAGGTATCCAGGACGTTCAGTTAACGAACCCCATTGTTCGGTGAAAGGTTCGCGCAAGGTTTGATATTCAAGCCTTAAAGTGCTGTCATCAAATTCATCTCTTGCGTCTAACACTGGCCAAGGACAAGCAGCAAGATCGGGTGCTTGCACTTGAACCGCTGGGGTTTTCCCAGTAGACACGTAAGGCCATCCATTGTGCCAATGTGCTTTTTGAATTGCACTTTCTCGGCCAAGAATACAAAAGTTGTTGTCATATTTAGGAATGAACTGGTATCCCTCAGGGTTGGGTATACCGCGACCACACAGGTGCGTTAAATACCATTCACCTTGTTGTGTTTCTACTAAAAACCCATGGCCAGCTCGGCTAAGTTCTGCTTGCTCTTGAAAGCGGCTAGTGAGAATAGGGTTTTCGGGGTGGATTTCATAAGGCCCCAAAAGATTATTTGAACGGCAAACGGTGACAGCGTGATCGCGAGACGTACCGCCTTCAGCCGTGATCAAGTAGTAGTAACCTTCTTTTTTGAGCATCTGCGGGCCTTCAGTGCAACCTAACTGAGTTCCTTTGAAGATGTTCTGTGGCTTGCCAATTAGCGTGTTTTTGGCTGGGTCAAATTGCTGCATAACGATACCGCCGAAAAAGTTCTCGTTGGCACGTCCGTCCCATACCATATTCAGCATGTATTTCTTACCGTCATCATCGTGGAACATTGATGGATCAAAACCGTAGTTGCCAATTGATACAGGTTCGCTCCAAGGGCCTTCAATATTTTCTGCGGTAACAACAAAGCTTGGTGTTGCCATCCAGTTACCACCACGACACGAATGAACGTTGGAAAAGCAGACCCAAAATTTTCCATCTGAATAAGACAGTGCCGGGGCATAAACGCCTTCTGAATTATCCATTCCTTTCATATCTAATTGAGATGAACGAGTGAGCACGTGACCAATTAGCCGCCAATTCACCAAATCTTTAGAATGGTGGATTTGTATGCCGGGAAACCATTCGAAGGTAGAAGTAGCGATGTAATAATCATCGCCTACACGAACAATAGATGGGTCAGGGTTAAAGCCTTTTAGTACGGGGTTTTGAATGGTCAGTGTCATGATGATCTCGTTATCGTAGATATAAAAAAGTCCAAGTGATACTCCCCCTGAGAACACTTGGACTTGGTCTAAACAACGCCCAACAATTACTTGTAGATGAAGCCGTTGACAATATTTTCTAGATGTTCTTGTTGGCCAGATGCTTTAACCGGAGAAATGTTGCTGTCTACAGTATGCTTAGCTAGCGTTTCAAGGTTAAGGTCACCGTTTAGGATCTTCTTACCTAGGTCTTCGTTCCAACCCGCATAACGTTGAGCAATTTTCTTAGACAACACATCGTTTTCAATCATGTCGGCAGCGCGCTCTAAAGACAGTGCCATGGTGTCCATGCCGCCAATGTGGCCGTGGAACAAGTCTTCGCCATCAATAGAAGGGCGACGAACGCGAGCATCAAAGTTGAAGCCACCTGTGGTGAAACCACCTGCTTTAAGAATTTCGTACATCACTAACGTGTTTTCTTCCACGCTGTTCGGGAATTGGTCGGTATCCCAACCCAGTTGAGGGTCGCCACGGTTGGCATCAATAGAACCAAACAAGCCTAAAGACGTTGCGGTCGCAACTTCATGATGGAAACTGTGACCCGCAAGCGTGGCATGGTTCGCTTCAATGTTCACCTTGATTTCGTTCTCTAGGCCGAATTGTTTCAAGAAACCGTAAACCGTTGCGGTATCGTAATCGTATTGATGTTTGGTTGGCTCTTGTGGTTTAGGTTCAATTAAAATCGCACCCTTAAAGCCAATCTTATGTTTATGCTCAACCACCATCTGCATTAGGCGGCCTAACTGCTCGCGTTCTTGACGTAAGTCCGTGTTTAGTAGAGTTTCGTAGCCTTCACGACCACCCCATAAAACGTAGTTTTCGCCACCCAGGCGCTGAGTTGCGCCCATCGCGTTGAAAATTTGTGTTGCCGCGTAAGCGAATACTTTCGGATCAGGGTTAGTTCCCGCACCCGACATATAACGTGGGTTGGAGAAAGCGTTCGCCGTACCCCAAAGCAGTTTAAGGCCGGTTTCCGATTGCTTTTGTTCAAGCACATCGACCATTGCTTGGAAGTTGTTCACGTATTCCTTGATGGAGTTGCCTTCTGGTGCCACATCGGTGTCGTGGAAGCAGTAATAAGGAACATCGAGTTTAGAGAAGAAGTCGAACGCGGTATCGGCTTTCATTTTGGCCATTTCCATGGCGTCGCCATTTTTGTGCCAAGGGCGGTCGAACGTGCCAGCACCGAAAACATCAGAGCCCGGCCAGCAGAAGTTGTGCCAGTAGCAAGCTGCAAAACGAAGGTGGTCTTTCATGCTTTTGCCAAGGATCATTTTGTCGGCATCGTAATGACGGAAAGCAAGTGGATTTGAAGATTCAGTGCCTTCAAATTGTATTTTATTAATGTGTTTAAAGAAATCAGTCATAGCTAAAGTTCCAGTTAGTCGTTTAATCGTTGTGGACGTATTTCGTTAGCTATATTTTATTTTTTTCGTGGCCTCATCAATTATGTTTTTTGATACCAAATTTCTTGAATTTATTAAATGTGCTCAACCTCTCAAAAAACACTATTATTTATATTGATTAATCTTGGTTGTTTTTTTAACTCATTGATTTTTATGGTTCCAGTCGATTTCATTTGTTGGATTACCTGCGTTGAATCACACATAATAAATATCGTAATTACGTTACGATATTGAGCAAGTTGATAATTTTTTCCAAAGCTAGAAAAATAATAACCAGATAAATATTGTTCCTTGGAGAAAATAATGAATACGATAAAGTTATCGGTGAGAGAAAAGGTAGCTTACGGCTTAGGTGATACTGGTTGTAACTTTGTATGGCAAACCGTGATGCTCTTTCTTGCCTATTTTTATACCGATATTTATGGCCTATCGCCTGCGCATATGGGCACTATGTTTCTTCTTGTTCGTTTTATTGATGCGGTAACCGACCCTATTATGGGATCAATTGTGGACCGAACTCGTACCAAGCATGGTCGTTATCGCCCATATCTTCTATGGATGGCGGTTCCTTTCGGTGCGGCTTGTATGTTTGCATTTTATACGCCTGATGTCGGCGAAACTGGTAAAATTGCTTATGCGTACGCGTCGTATATTTTCCTCACCATTATGTATACCGCCATCAATGTACCTTATTGCGCAATGGCAAATGCTATGACCAATGATTCTAACGAGCGAACTTCACTGCAATCTTATCGATTCGCTTTAAGTACTGCTGGTGGATTGGTCGTGGCAATGGTGGCGCTTCCACTCGTGGATGTTATTGGTCAAGGTGATGTTCAAAAAGGTTACGTTGGCGCGATGGCTGTTATGGGCTTGGGTGCGATTGGTTTGTTTTTCATTTGCTTTGCCAACACAAAAGAACGATGTGTTCCTGAAGATGAAGCCAAACAATCTGTGGTTGAAGATCTAAAGCTGTTGATGAAAAACAATCAGTGGCGAGTGTTATTCATTGTGAATGTGGTTTTGCTTACCGGAGTCGTACTTAAAGGTGCTTCAACCATGTATTACGTGAATACCGTAATGGGAAGAGCGGATCTTGCCACCACATTCATGGTCGCAGGTATGTTGGCAAATATTGTGGGTGCAATGGCTTCTGCACCGTTACTCGGCAAATTTGATAAGCCTAAAATCTATCGCGTCTTAATTGTTGTTTCTAGCTTTTTGTCGGCACTATTGTTCTTAGTTGATCCAACGAATATTTATATGGTGTTTGCTCTAGTTATCATGTTGGGAGTGATTCAAATGAGTACTACGCCTATCTTGTGGAGCATGATGTCGGATGTGGTTGACTACGAGAAGACGCGCAGTAATCGCTCTTTGAGTGGCATGGTGTTTTCTACCAATTTGTTTGCGATTAAATTAGGTATTGCGATTGGTGGCGCTTCGGTGGGTTGGGTTTTAGCGGGTGCAGGTTATGTCGGCGGATCGGAAACCCAATCTGACCAAGTGGTCACTGCAATTAATCTGTTGTTTACGGTAATACCTGGCGTCATATTCGCTTCTTTGGCGATATTCATGATGTTCTATCGACTTGATAACAAGAAGCTTGATCAAATTAAAGCGCTTCTATTGCTTGATGCAAAAAAGAAGCAAGAACAAAAAGCGAGCGTGCATAACGCTGAGCTAGGATAAAACTCGCCTTGTGCCATCGAGCACAGAGCGGAACGACCTAACCCCCAGAGTTTATCGCTCCTGATGAACTCTTGTTGCCCCACTTAGTTGTGGGGCACTTTTGCTATCTGAAGGGAGCGATATTCCCCAGAGCATCATTGGAGAAAAAAGAGTGAAGACGTTGTTGTTGCTGTTAGACAGTATGATCTATTACGATCGCGAAATATTGAAAGGCATCAAGGCTAAAGTCGATGAGTCGAGCATCAAGGTAGAGCTTCATCTAGAGTGCTCATCAAATTTAGAATACATCTTGTCGCGCGACTGGGATTACGTTATCGCGGATTACGACAAACCGCATATTAATCACATCGTTGATTCATTGTCGGCAAAAGCCGTAGTGTACAGCAATCACCAAATTGAGGTGATTCCTTCTCGTTTATCTTCTGTGATTTTAGATAACAGAGGGTTAGCGATTACCGCATTGCAAGGGCTTGAAGCCACAGGGATTACAAGTGTCGGTTATTTTGCTAACCAACAAGATTGTGTGTTCCCGTGGAGTAAAGAGCGCCATGTTTCATTCAAACAAACTGCGCAAGCCGCGGGGCTTGCGGTTGTCGATGACGTAGAAAAAGCAATACACAACAAAGCGTTTCCGATGGGCGTGTATTGTTCATCTGATCGCTCAGCGCGCCGTCTTGCAAATTTGTGTCACACATTAGGTGTGAGCGTGCCCGAAGAGGTGTCGATCATCGGCACAGATTATGATGACACTGAGCGAATGTTATCGCCGATGCCTCTCAGTTCGGTTGAGCTCAACCCCGTCGAATTGGGCAAATTATGTGTAGAAACCTTACAGAAAACGCTGCGCTTCAAAAAACCGCACCATACCAAGTTCTCGTCGTATAAATTGATTCAAGGGCACACTACCATTTCGCAAGACAATGCTGACCAGATAGTCATTAAAGCGGAAGGGTATATTCGAAATCATTACCATCTCAATATCAAAATCAAACAGGTGACGGATCATTGTCGAGTGTCTCGTAAAACCTTGGATACGAGATTTTTGATCGCACATGGTGTGACGGCGCACCATTATGTAACGCGCCTTCGATTAGAAAAGGTAAAACAACTATTGTCTACAACATCTGAAAAACTGGACGTTATCGCCAAGCAGGTGGGTTACCCAAGTCAGTCTTATTTATCTCAAGTTTTCATTAAGCAATTTGGGCTCACTCCTATAGCATTTAGGAAAAATAACAACCGTTTTACTTGATTTCCCCCTCAACTGTTATGAATCTGGCAAGCGTCGTGTTGGATTTCGTAAGTGAGTTTTACCTTAACGTATTGAATATGAATTTCGGAGATAGTAACGCCATACATCATATAGAGGTGAACAATGGTGATTTACAAACAACCGGAATATTCAGTGGCACAGCGAGTGGAAGACTTATTGGCTCGCATGACGTTAGAAGAAAAAATAGCTCAACTCGGCGCGCAGTGGCTGCTGTTAGATGAAAATGGCGATCATAAAGAACGCGGTTTGGAAATGGTTTCTGGTACTGACTCGCGCAGTCTTGATGACAAAATCAAGCATGGCTTGGGCCAAATTACACGCGCACTTGGTACCCATACTGTTGATGCACAAGCGGGCGTTAAAGCGCTCAATAAGTTTCAGCAATATTTGGTTGAGCAAACGCGCTTAGGCATTCCTGCGATTCCTCACGAGGAATGTTTAGTGGGTTTAATGGCGCAAGGTGCAACGTTATATCCATCGTCACTAAACTATGGGCATACATGGAACCCGGCTTTGATTGAAGCTGCGGCAGCCGATATTGGCCGACAAGTTAAAATGGTTGGGGCAAAGCAAGGTTTAGCTCCCGTTCTTGATGTATCGCGTGATGTGCGGTGGGGAAGAACAGAAGAAACGTTAGGCGAAGACCCTTATCTCGCTGGTGTAATGGCAAGTCATTATGTGAGCGGCTTGCAAGGGCCAAACCGAGATGTGTTTGCCACACTCAAGCATTACGTTGGTCACTCAGCCAGTGAAGGCGCGCGTAATCACGCGCCTGTAAACCTTGGCTTTAAAGAACTCAACGATACGTTCATGTTGCCATTCGAAATGGCGGTCAAACTCGCTAATGCGGGTTCGGTAATGCCTGCGTACCATGATATTGACGGCGAACCTTGCCACGCTTCTCATCATTTATTGACGCAAGTGTTAAGAGAAGAGTGGGGCTTTGATGGGCTTGTTGTTGCGGATTATGGTGGCGTCGAATTGCTTGCATCGCACCATGCAATTGCAGAAAACAACGCACAAGCGGCGGCGCTTGCATTCAATGCGGGTTTAGACATCGAACTTCCTGACGATGCCTGCGCGGAACGCCTCACTAACGCCATTGATCAAGGCCTTATTTCAATTGAAAAAATCGACGAAATTGTGGCTAGGATCTTAAGCGTTAAATTCGAAATGGGTTTGTTCGAAAATCCCTATTGCGAAGTTCCTACTACGCCTTTACACACGGAATCTAGCCGTGAACTCGCTTATCAAATCGCGAGTGAATCCATAGTGCTGCTCAAAAATGACGGTACCTTGCCTCTTAATACCCAAACGACACTCGGTTTGGTAGGCGCGACGGTTGACGATCAACTAGCGTTGTTAGGAGGCTACAGTTTCCCAGTACATCTAATTTTGAGCGAATCTGATAGCGATGAACAAGTGTCTAAAACCTTGTTGAACATCTTCCAACAACAGTTTGAATCGGTGAATTATCATAAAGGCTGCGATATATTAACTGAGCGTCACGCCAATGCGCCTGTTTTCCCAGGAGATGTTGACCTTGCGATTGGTCAAGCGATGACATCACCAATTAGCCAAGATACCTCTCATATCGCGGGTGCGGTTGATGTCGCGATAAACAGCGATGTGGTCGTAGCTTGTGTTGGCGACCTTGCTGGGTTGTTCCAAACTGGAACTGTAGGTGAAGGTTCTGATACCGACTCGCTAATGTTGCCAGGTGTGCAGCAACAGATGCTCGACGAACTACTGGACACGGGCAAACCGATTGTTGTGCTCGTTACCGGAGGTCGACCATATCAACTAGGAAGAGCAGAAGAGGAAGCCGCTGCAATCGTGTATGGCTGGGCTCCGGGGCAAGAGGGCGCAAGCGCTATATGCGATGTCATTTCGGGTAAAGTGAACCCAAGTGGTCGCTTAACCTTATCCATTCCAAAGAACGTTGGAGCTGTGCCATACTTCTATAATCACAAGCTAAAGAGTGCGGGTACCCCGATTGCTTACCACTTTGGTTCGGCATACAACTTTGGCTATGGCCTCAGTTACACCCAGTTTGATTACGCCAATGTATCGCTCAATTGTGATGAGGTGACATTCGACGATATGATCGAAATGAGCGTTGAGGTGACCAACAGTGGTAGCCGCGATGGTGCAGAAGTCGTGCAGTTGTATGTGCGCGATAAAATTTGCTCAGTGGTTCGCCCTGTCAAGGAACTAAAAGGGTTCAACAAAGTATCGATTCAAGCTGGTCAAACAAAATCAGTGATGTTCCGTTTACCGGTCGATATGCTTAACTTTACTGATGGTCAGCACCGCCGTGTGGTTGAAGGCGGTGAGTTTGAACTGATGATAGGGCGTTCGTCGAGTCAAATAGAACATCGTGCTACCGTAAAAGTTCAAGGTGGCAAGCACGTGCTTCCTAAAAACTGGAAGATGGTCTGTGAGGTAGAAGAGTTGTTGCTGTAATTTCAGTCGCAGTCAAATTTGATAGCGATATTGATACTGAAATCGATGTTGAGATTGTGACTGCGATTAGCACCAATTAGATGAGCGATAAAAGGTGAATGATCTATTGGTTTCACCTTTTTTAAACAAATAAGCTAAATGAGAAAATAAACTTTAATTAGTTCTTAGGTCGGTAAAAATGACGACTAATTGCGAGTTTTTACCATTTATTCATTTATATTTTGCGTATTTCACTTATTATTTTTCAAGGCTATGTGAACCTGTTCATTGACAACTCAATTATATTAAACCTAGTTCCGTGACTACATTTCACACTCACCCCCGATAATGTGCTGTCATTCACAGTTATCTTCCTAAATCCCCCTTGAATCTCTCCTATATGCACGATTTCGATTAATTGCAGACTGTAATCATGCTGCTTTTATAACCACCATCACACCTTGGTAGAAAAACAAAATAACGTAAAAAGAGTAATAGAAAAGCGAAAGGCAAGAATCTGAATTTGACGCTAGTTTAATTGTGCTCGCTATTAATTGGGCTTAATTAAGTCGTAGTGAAAAAAAAAGGAAAATATAATGAAAAAGGTAATTTCTCTACTCTGTACTGCAGTAATTGCATTTGCTGCCACTCCTGCATTAGCTGACACAGTAAAAATCGGAATGGCGATTGACGATCTTCGCTTAGAACGTTGGCAAAAAGACCGAGATATCTTTGTTGATAAAGCGGAAGAGCTTGGCGCGAAAGTGTATGTTCAGTCGGCAAACGGTAATGAACAAACTCAAATAGCACAGATTGAAAACATGATATCGCGTGGCGTTGACGTGTTGGTGATCATTCCTTACAACGGAGAAGTACTAAGTAATGTTATTGCAGAAGCAAAACGAGACGGTATTCAAGTCTTGGCTTACGACCGCCTAATTAACAACGCTGACATTGATTTTTACTTGTCGTTCGACAACGAAAAAGTCGGTGAAATGCAAGCGACTGCAATGTTAGAAAACAAACCAAACGGTAACTACTTTTTGATGGGTGGTGCGCCAACAGATAACAACGCGAAATTGTTCAGAAAAGGACAAATGAATGTACTGCAATCAAAAATCGATTCCGGAGACATTAAGGTTGTTGGCGATCAATGGGTTGATTCATGGTTAGCTGAAAACGCGCTTAAAATCATGGAGAACGCTCTAACAGCCAATAACAACAATATCGATGTTGTGGTTGCATCAAACGACTCAACAGCAGGCGGCGCAATCCAAGCTCTAGATGCGCAAGGACTGGCTGGCAAAGTGTCTATTTCTGGCCAAGATGCCGACCTTGCAGCAATTCGCCGAATTGTAAATGGTACTCAAACCATGACGGTTTACAAACCAATTAGCATTCTAGCGGATCGCGCGGCTGAAATTGCGGTTGAATTGGGAAGCGACGAAGCGCCTAAATCAAACGCTGTGCTAAATAACGGAACAAAAGACGTACCTGCTTGGTTGCTCAAACCAATTGCGGTCAATAAGAACAACATCAAGAAAACGGTCGTCGCAGACAAGTTCCATTCTGAAGACTCTATCTATCAATAAGCGTGTCCATTTAGAACTAGGGCAAGGTGCTCTAGTTCTTGTTTTATTGCAAAGGAGCGGGCTATGGAAGCGTTACTAGACATGCGCAATATTGTAAAACGGTTTGGTGAGGTCAAAGCGTTAGATGGAGTCAGCATTACGTTGGGACGTGGTGAAGTGTTGTCGCTATGTGGCGAAAATGGTTCAGGCAAATCAACGTTAATGAAAGTGTTGTGTGGGATTTATCCTCTCGGAGATTTCGACGGTGAAATCATCTTCGAAGGCCAACAAGTTAAAGCGCGTCACATTGCCGATACCGAAGCGTTAGGCATCGCCATTATTCACCAAGAGTTAACGTTAGTTAAAGAGCTCTCTGTGCTAGAGAACCTATTTTTAGGCGCAGAAATTCAATCATACGGTGTGCTCGATTTTGACCGAATGCACGCCAAGTCGGTAAAACTGCTACAAAAAGTTAGATTAAATGTGTCACCAGAAACGCGAGTAGGCGATCTCGGCGTTGGGCAGCAGCAGCTCATTGAAATTGCCAAAGCGCTGTCGAAAGACGCCAAAATATTAGTGCTTGATGAGCCAACAGCACCACTGACTGAATCGGAAACTGAGATTTTACTGGATCTGGTTACGGATCTGAGAAGACAAGGCGTAAGCTGTATTTATATCTCACACAAACTCAATGAAGTGAAAGCCATTTCTGACCGTATTTGCGTGATCAGAGACGGCACTCACATTGGTACAAAAGCGACGAGTACCATCACCACCGACGACATCATTACTATGATGGTTGGCCGAGAAATGAAACAACTGTTTCCACGAGAAGATCATGCAATTGGCGACGTGGTGTTAGAAGCTAATAACATTCAAGCGTGGGACAAATTGAACACCCATATCGCGAAAGTGAGTGATGTGAGCTTTGTACTTCGAGAAGGCGAAATTCTTGGCGTTGCTGGGCTAGTCGGTGCGGGAAGAACCGAACTAATGGAATGCCTATATGGTTGCTATCAGGGTAAAAACAGCGGACGTGTTTCGTTACATGGTCGTGAACTGAAACTGCACAGTAGCCAAGATGCATTGCACGCTGGAATTGCCATGGTGCCGGAAGACAGAAAACGTCATGGCATTATTCCCATTATGGGCGTGGGTGAAAACATTACGTTGGCTGGGTTAGATTCTTTTGCATCAAGTGGTGTGCTAGACGACGTTAAAGAAGCGGCAGAGATAAAACAGTCAATCCAATCACTGACCGTTAAAACACCGAATGCTGAACTGCCAATCAGAAACTTATCAGGTGGCAATCAACAAAAAGCCATTCTAGCTCGATTTTTGATGGTTAACCCTAAAGTGCTCATTCTTGATGAACCGACACGTGGAATTGATGTTGGAGCCAAGTATGAGATCTATAAGTTGATGTTTAAACTCGTAAAGCAAGGAATAAGCATCATTATGGTTTCGTCAGAACTGCCTGAGGTGTTAGGGATTAGTGACCGTGTATTAGTGATGCACGAGGGGAAACTAAAGGGTGATTTGGTCAACAAAGATCTTACCCAGGAAATAATTATGGACTGCGCACTCTCAGACAAGATCGCAGAAGAGGTATGATGTCATGGAACAAATAAAATCTGTATCAACGAACTCTGGATTCAAATGGCGCGACTGGTTAGAAGGCGCAAAATTTCAACTGCTTGTTATGGCAACCGCAATCATTCTTATCATGCTGTTTTTTAGTGTGATGACTGAGTGGGCGTATCTTTCTCCAAGAAATATCTCCAACTTATTTAGACAAACGTCCATTACCGGAATTTTGGCGATTGGTATGGTGTTCGTGATCATCAGTGGCGAAATAGACCTTTCCGTTGGTTCAATGATGGGTTTGTTAGGCGGCGCTGCGGCCATTTTGGATGTTTGGTTTGGGCTGCCTTTACCTGTCACGATTGTGATTACGTTAGGTGCGGGTTTTCTACTTGGTTTATGGAACGGCTGGTGGGT
Organism: Vibrio sp. PSi01; assembly: GCF_054960695.1. Lineage (NCBI taxonomy): Bacteria > Pseudomonadati > Pseudomonadota > Gammaproteobacteria > Vibrionales > Vibrionaceae > Vibrio > Vibrio sp. PSi01. The sequence goes on along the minus strand of NZ_JBHNYN010000013.1, from coordinate 12,285 downwards.
TGCGTATCGAAAAGTACCATCGTTTATTGTGACGCTAGCGGGGATGTTAGCATTCCGAGGCATTTTGATTGGGATTACCGACGGAACGACGGTTGCGCCTACCTCAAGTGAAATGGGTATTATCGGCCAAAGCTATCTACCAAATATGGTTAGCTTGGTGATGGGTGTGGTTGGACTGTCGCTGTATTTTGGTTGGCAGAAGAAACGCAGAGTCACTCGTAACCATTATCAATTGCCTGTTGAAGCTGCACGTACTGCAATGCTCAAGCACAGTTTACTTGGGGTTGCGGTACTCAGTATTATTCTTATTTTGAATGATTATCGTGGAGTTCCTACTCCTGTACTTTTACTAGCGGTATTCCTTATCTTAGGTACGTTTATAGCCAATAAAACGCAGTTTGGTCGACGAATTTATGCCATTGGCGGCAACATTGAAGCGAGCCGGCTATCAGGCATTAACGTAGAAAAAACTAAACTGTCAGTTTACGCGATGAATGGCTTCTTGGTGGGAGCGGCAGCGTTAGTATTGAGCAGTCGATTAGGCGCAGGGTCACCTTCTGCAGGGAACATTGCCGAACTTGATGCCATTGCCGCTTGTGTAATTGGCGGCGCCAGTATGGCTGGTGGTGTGGGTACGGTTATTGGCGCTGTTATTGGGGCATTTATTATGGCGTCGCTCGATAACGGAATGAGCATGATGGACGTTCCGACCTTTTGGCAATACGTGGTGAAAGGTGCAATATTACTGCTTGCGGTGTGGATGGATAGTGCAACTAAAGCGAAGCGTTAATTAATAACGAGGCGAAGCGAAGTAGCGAAACGCGAGTTAATAAGCCAAACGAGTATCAAATAAAAAGCCCTTATTATTCAGTAATAAGGGCTTTTGCTTGTGCGATGTTTTTCAAAACTCAGATCAAGAACAAAGTACTAACCGCTGTTAAGAAAGCCCCATCAAAGATTCAGCTAAAGCGGCTTCCCGATAATCTTTAGGCGTTTGGTCTAGGTTCTTTTTAAATACGGTGTACATGTATTGTAAAGATGGGTAACCACAAAGTTCTGATATTTCGATGATGGGTAATGATGTACCTTGAAGTAATGTACACGCGCGTTTTAGTTTTGAGTTGTGGATCTCTTGGTGAATGGAATGACCACGCTCTTCTTTAAAACGAGCTTCCATGTTTGAACGTGAAATCCCAACATAGCTTAATACTTGATCCACCTTAATACCTTTGTACGCATTGTGACGAATAAAGTGCATCGCCTGAATGACGTAAGTGTCTTTTAGTGCTTGGAAGTCAGTACTTTGTCTTTCGAACACTTTGGTTGGTGGAATCAATATTCGAGGCTGTTTATTATCGGCATTAGGTTGTCCCGCTTCAATATCGCGGTTTTTCACCAATTTGTGCAGCATTTTTGCCGCGCGATAGCCCATGTCTTTACAACCTTGGCCAACCGAGCTTAGAGACACGCGAGTTAAGTAGCGCGCTAGCTCTTCGTTGTCGATACCAATTACAGATACTTTGTCAGGTACCATGACATTTAGGTGCTCGCACATTTGCAGTAAGTGTCTGGCTCGTGAGTCGGTGACGGCGATGATCCCCGTAGGTGTCGGTAGGCGTTGCAACCAGTCGGCTAGGCGGTTCATATCGTACTGCCAAGTTTGAGGACTGGTTTCGTTGCCACGATATACCGCGCCTGAATAACCCTCACGTTCGACAATCTTTTTAAACGCTAACTCGCGCTCCGTAGCCCAACGTTTGGCTGGGTCTTGTGGAATACCATAAAAGGCGAAGTTCTCCAGTCCTTTTTCTTTTAGGTGCTGAAAACCTAACTCAATCAATGCTTCGTTGTCGGTAGCGACATAGGGCACGTTGGGGTAATCATCGGCATTGGTGTAAGATCCACCAACGCCCACGACGGGTACGTCAGAATCAGCCAACAGTTCTTGAATTTTAGGGTTATCGAAATCAGCAATTACACCATCGCCGCGCCACTCCTTAAAATTATCTAAGTGAGTAACGAAGTCTTCTTCCAAGAAAATATCCCACTCACATTGAGATGCCTGCAAATATTCCCCGATGCCTTCTATAACCTGACGGTCGTAGACTTTGTTGGCGTTGAAAAGCAAAGTAATACGGTAGCGTTTATCCATGATGTCCTAACTGTTAAGTTTGTCAGTTTTTGTTTTTTTTGATTGTATCAGCGAGCAGTTGAGCAAGGTGTGATCTTTCGCCCAGTCGTTAAATCAGTGAATATCACTGTTAAATAACGTAATTGTGCAACGCAATAGGTTGATGAATAGTGTAGGTAACTTGAATCGTAACTACGGCACATATAAGACCAATTCCGGTTTGTGTGGTGTCGAATCGCAATCAATTGAGGTTTACGTATGTATATTGGAATCGACTTGGGCACATCGGGTGTTAAATCCATCGCAATGTCACGCAGTGGCGATATTTTAGCGACGCATTCTGCAGAGTTATCGGTATCGCGTTTGAAGCCATTGTGGTCAGAGCAAAACCCACTCGATTGGTGGGAAGCAACATGTGAAACAATCAAAGGTCTTGGAGATAAAGTAGACTTGTCACAGGTTGTCGCGATTGGGTTGTCTGGTCAAATGCACGGAGCAACACTTTTAGATAACAAAGGAGATATCCTTCGTCCAGCCATTTTGTGGAACGATGGGCGTTGTGAAGAAGAGTGTAAAGAGCTGGAGCAAAAAGTACTGAATAGCCGAGACATTACCGGCAATATCATGATGCCAGGCTTTACTGCGCCTAAACTCAAATGGGTCGCAAACTATGAACCAGCGCTATTCGCAAAAATAGACAAGGTGTTGCTACCTAAAGATTACTTGCGCTTCAAAATGACGGGCGATTTCGCATCGGATATGTCTGATTCCGCGGGAACGTGTTGGCTTGATGTGAATGCGCGAGATTGGAGCGATACTTTGTTGCAAGCGACAGGGTTAACACGTGCACAAATGCCGAAGTTGTTTGAAGGCATTGACGTAACGGGAAGCTTGTCTAGCGAAATTGCAACCTTGTGGGGAATGCCATGTGTTCCCGTCATCGCTGGTGGCGGTGATAATGCGGCAGGAGCTGTAGGCGTTGGTATCACTGAACCGGGACAAGCGATGCTGTCTTTGGGAACATCTGGCGTATATTTCGCTGTAAGCGAGGGTTTTATTTCAAATCCTGAATCAGCATTACACAGTTTCTGTCATGCACTTCCAAATACTTGGCATACCATGTCGGTGACATTAAGTGCTGCTTCATGTCTTAAATGGGTGGCTGATCTAACTGGCTTTGATGATGTTGGCAACATGATATCCGAAGTGCAGGAAAACGCTGATAAAGACTCTCAAGTAGTCTTCCTGCCTTACTTATCCGGTGAAAGAACGCCTCATAATGATCCTAATGCGAAAGGCGTGTTCTTTGGCATGACACATTCAACTACGCGCTTTGAGCTTGTTCAGGCGGTATTGGAAGGCGTAGGTTTTGCTTTTGCCGATGGTTTTGACGCCTTGCATGTCACGAAAATGATCCCTGAAGAGGTGTCATTGATCGGTGGCGGTGCGCGCAGTGAATATTGGCGTCAAATGCTAGCCGATATTGTGGGCTTACCTTTGGTTTATCGCAAAGGTGGCGATGTTGGCCCTGCTCTTGGTGCCGCTCGTTTAGCGATTCTTGGGATAGAGAAAGAGGCTACGCTTGAAGACGTTTGTCCAGTTCCTAAATTGGTTCAGCGTCATGACCCAGATGAGAGTAAATATCATTATTATAAAATAAAGCGTGAAATTTTTCAGGAACTCTACAAAAAAGTTAACACGTTATTTTAAAGGCGTTGTTGCCTTAATCAGTTGAACCTTTTTCGAGCCTTGTAATCTGCTCATTAATGGTGGTTAGAACTGTGGTGATATGGGTAAGGCAAAAACGGATATAACTAACAGGGCGGAGTACAATAAGTCTCTGTGCAAATGGGGCTCGGTTACGTTCTAGATAGATGATTTAGGTGTAGCAAATGATGCAAAACTCATCATGGTAAGCGTGGTAGGGGCTTCCAGTACTCTGATACAGCGATTGAAACTGTATTTATGATTAAGGGGATATGAACTCTACCATTGCGTGATCTTCAAGGTTTTATCGACTTTATCTTTGAGCTATTGGAGGTTCCACTGACGTCCCTGACTACATGTGTATCAGCAAACGCTCGAAGACAGTTCAGGTCAAATATCGTAACAAATCCAGAGGAGCTATTGACTCGACTGGTCTCAAAGTCTTTGGTGAAGGTGAGTGGAAGGTGAAAAAGCGCGGCATCGAAAAACGCAGAACTTGGCGTAAACTTTACTTAGTCGTTGATGTCGACACTCATCAGGCTACCAGTGCAGAAGTCAGTTTTGTAAGTGTTGGCGATAGCGAAGTTCTGCCAACATACTCAACCCTTTACGTAGAAAGATAGATACCGTATCTGGTATTACACAAAAAGTTACTATGAGACTCTGAAAAACGGAACAATAGCGGAGTGGAAATCTGAGTCGGGTTATCACTATCGCTCAATATCTGAGACCGCAATGTCTCGATATAAATGACTAACCAGCTGTAAATGAAGTTTAAGATTTTATAACGCTCAAGTGGGAGAAATCATGGTGAATGTCAAAGCTATAAACAAAGTATAGGACTAGGTATGCCTGAAACTTGTCGTATTGACTAACAAATACACGAAACGGGGTAGATCTATATCTAAATGTAATTATGCAACAAAGCCGTGTAAAAATGGTGATTTATTTATACAAGGATTGTTTATGGAAGATAAGATATTTAACTGGGGGGTTATTGCTCCGGGAAGAATTTCTCACTCATTTGCAAAAGCAATGAGGGTTGTTTCGGATGCTCGTTTATTTTCGGTAGCCAGTTCCCAATTAGATCGTGCTCAGAGTTTTGCTGCGGAGTATGGATGCAAATATGCTTATGACGATTATCAAACTTTAATCGAAGATCCAAATGTAGATGTCGTGTATATTGCCAATCCTCATCGCTTTCATTTTGAATGTATCAAAAAATGTTTGATAGCTGGTAAACCTGTTTTATGTGAAAAACCTATTACGGTAAATGAAGCACAATGCCAAGAGTTGATTGAGCTCGCGAATAAACATCAAGTATTTCTAATGGAGGCCGTATGGACTCGTTTTTTGCCAATATGGCAACAGGTTCAAGTCTGGATTGAAAAACAGAGCATTGGTCAACTACAATCTATGTCATCATCATTTGGCTTTAATCTTCCGAAAGATGAAAGTGATCGATTATTTAATAATTCTCTTGCTGGAGGTGCGTTATTAGATATGGGGATTTACAGCCTAACTATGTCACAGTTTGTAATGCAGAAAGAGCCTACTTCAGTCGTTGCTAACGGGGTGATTGGTTCAACATATGTTGATGAGCATACAAGTGGCACCCTTAGTTATGAAGGAGTACAGAGTTTTTTTACTTGTAGCTTTAATAAACCATTGGACAATAATTTTATCTTGTCTGGTAGTAAAGGTCGTATTGTCATCCCCTCTATGTTCTGGGCTGCTACTTGTGGAATTTTGGATATTGATGGTCAAGAACCAGTGATGGTTGAATTACCATTTAGAGCTACAGGTTTTGAGTATCAAATCGAAGAAGTAATACGTTGTCTTAGTCATGGTAAGTTACAAAGTGATGTTATGAGCTGGCAAGATAGTGTTGCGACTATGCGTATTATGGACTTAATACGAGAACAAATTGGGATTAAGTATCCATTTTTAAATATGTCTGACCATTAATGTATATCATACTTCCAAAATCGCTTAAGTGTACTGTTATTAAGGCAAAGATTTTATATTATCTGCGATAAACTTAATATTGTTCACGCAGAATTTTTTTGTTAAGTAAATAATCTATGTATTGTTGATTGCTAAGTCGATAAAAGGGTCTGGTGAGTTAGAGACGGTAACCTATACTACGGCGTTTCATGAATTTATGGTAGCATACATCAAGGTAGATAAATCTCTGGACGGTTTATTAAAGGAAATCATCGAGAACCAATAAAGATGAGCAGTCGCTACAGTAGGTGATTTTATGTCAGAGGATATAGCCCGCGTTGCTAGCGTTGGTTGTGCTGTACAATGAACTTCGCACGTTCATATAGCTCATCAAATGTGATCACTTCTGGGTTAGTGATATTTTTGCGAAGCAACTCAAATGACCTCAACTTACCTTTGTTCACACCATGCTCTGATACAAACTCTCCCATACAGCCTATTACTAAGCAGGATTTAGGTTGGTAATTATAAATTTCTTCGCCAGTTGGGTTTCCTTCGCTATCGCTGGGGGTAATTCGGCTAGATAAATTCTCCACGGCGGAAGCGACAGTACCTTGGACTTGTGCGATAGCTCCTGCCAGTTCTCTTGAAGGTGCCCAGCAACCTGATCGATAAGGCTTGGTTTCTAATAAAGCTGTGGTATGGGTTTTGATTTCAACAAAGCACAAATTGGAGATGATACCTTTGCTTTTCATAAGCGCATCAACTCGCTTACCATGTGAATCAACACTATGCCCTTGAACTACTTGTTCCAGTTTTCGGTCATCTAGATTGGATAAGAATATGTAACCTAGGCCATAACCAAATACCCAAGAGTTCTTTTCAAAGTACTTTTGCCACAAAGCCTCATTAGAGCAATTCTTCTTATTTTTTAATGTGTCAAAGTAACTTTGATCAGTAAGTAGACTGCCATAAATACCTAATTGCTTCTTTCGAAAGCCTACTGCAACAAGATCTTCTGTGGTCACCTCAGATTTTAATACTTCAGCAAAAAGCTCTTGATTTTCGGTAAGGAAAGATCTCGCCTGATGTGAAGTTAAAGCTATTTTTCTTAACTCTTCATCAGAAATATTTACTTTAGCCTTGTTCTTAAAATCTACAGATTGGATATTTGCCAGAAACTCACAAAATCGGCCTATTTCTTCACCTACAAATGAAAACTCAGCCCCATAAGGCTTTCCTGTTTCTTTCTGATATAAACTTTTGGATGATTAAAACAAAAGTTTGCCTATTATCCTCTAAGAACTTTGCTGTTATATAAGTTTTTGCGTCTGGCTTCTTTCTTAAAACTAACTCGTCACGTTCTTTGGCATACTCGTATCCATCTTGAGAGGATAGAATTTTAGATGCAATACGAACACTTCTCTCCTTGTCCCCAAAAGCTGGAAGTGAAGTACGGTTCTTAGAGGGGCGGCACTTGGTAACAAGTGTCGTCTACTCGACAAAGACGTGCTGACGCCGATCTAGGCAAACACGTCTTTGCCCCATTCTTTGTTTAGACAGATTAACATCTCATTTCACCAATCTAGAATTTGACCAAGTTTTTCTCATATCTGTACCGCGTCTACTGAATCGAGGGAAGAGCAGTCATATTTCTTTGTTAATATCCGTCCAGTCTGTATTCATCCTCTCTACTCGACAGATGTGCCTCGCTTTAACCATCCATGCACTTTATAGGCTGCATAGAAATAAGGTGTTATAGTACTAAGTAAAATAAAGTGCTCGACCCATCCCCAAGCAAAGCTATGCCAGTTGAAGTACTCTGCACCGTTCAACCACTCAAGCAACACCAACGGCAAGCAGACACCACATAAAAGAATGAAAGTAGTAAACTTAATGAACACAAGACCACGTTCCTCTATACGGAAACGTTCTTTGTGCATTTTATACTCATTAAGTACTTCCGTTAGCACTGGAACTACACTCATTTGATACTCGTGAACTCTCTCAAAGAAGTGAGTCGCTATATTCACATAGTTTGTATGTGTAAGTGGAAAGTCATAGTGACGTTGAGTCATTTCAGCTACTACATCATCAGGCATGTCATCAGGCATAGTACGAAGCATTTCTTTGAGGCTTTTATCTCTTTCCTCAATTTCTTTTGCTTGCTTAATAGCCGTGTAGCGTTTGAATAACTCAAGTATAGATAGATGGTTAGTTTGCCAGCACCAACAAACATAAGACACTCTACTACTCATTTGCTGTAGTTGCTCTATGTAAAAGGACGTTTCTTTTGCTCCTCAACCTTATTGGTTACTCCTTCAATGTGTACCATTGATCTACCTGTGAACGGGTAGGTATTGAAAAAGTGATGAAATAAGTTCAGTAGCTCATCACCTGCTTGAAGTATTTCTTGCTCTGTTGGTTCACGATTATGTCGATCATTTAAGCCGTATTTAGCTTTGTTATCTAAATGAGAAAATAGAGACTTATTTCGCCACAACAAGTGTTTACCGACACCTTCCCAGTCCAGTAAGCCATCTTCTGTTAGTAAGTTATTTTTGTTCCCTCCAATAACTACTGTTGATGACAGCGTACTTCGCTCCTTAGCTTCAGTTAGAGCTTTCTTTAGCTTATCTTCTGCCTCAAATAGTTGTTGAAACGCCCAAACAGCAAATGCTGAAACTATAGCAGCAAAGATACCCACAACTGTTACGTGAATAGCAGGTAATGATTCTAGAATAGGTGAACTCATGTATACTCCTCATAGGCAACAAGGTTATTATATGAGCATCATCATCCTAAGTCGCTAAAAACTATTACTAGTGTTAACCAATAGAGGTTGCCATACCTCTACTAATTTGTACTTTGCCCGTAAAATTCGAGCTTATTTAGTCACAAACTGCCGAATACCTTTTGGGTCATTTAATTTCCACATCCAAACCAAGTGATATTAAGGTACCTACCAGTGTTGTGAGCACCACCGATATCAATGAACCAATCAGCACATACTCAGTCATGCTTCGGTCGTCTGATTTATTCAACTCACCAAACCTAAATATTGACTTAGCCGCTAATACAAAACCCACCGCTGCATAGCTCCCCACAAGCGTAAAGGTCAGTATTAACACTCGCTCTAAGTAACCGATTAACTCACCACCTGCGATAAGACCACTAATACTAGTAGTATCTTTATCTGATATTGGAAACTTACTTAAGACGCTGCCAATAACAATCGAAGTCGGCTTGAGAATTAGTAAGTAAGCAAAGACCACTACAACACCATCTGAGAACTTCTCATCTTGTAGTACGGCATCGATCGTTACACCATCTGCCATGTGAAAGGCAATGGCTACTAGCACCGATACATGCAAAGTCTGGTCAATGATAAAATAGGAAAACTTACCACCATTTCGTGCTCTTACTTTCCACAAATCGATAATAAAATGACTTACCGCTACGATAACTACCAAGCAAGTTGTTGAGCGCCAATCAATACCTAACGCTATAGCAGGAACTAACAACGTGACGCCGTGTAATAGTGAGTGAAAGTACAGTTCAGTTGAACGGTAAGTGTATTTTTTCTTTGCTTCTACCCATTGGTTCGGCTGGAGGTAAAAATCACAGATGATGTGAATCATCAAGAACGGTATTAGAACATCAAAAAAATCAAACATACTTGAGTCCCGCCACTTGGTTTATGAATCGCCAATTTAGCTCACTGATTAGCGACCAACCTGAAGCTTTAAGAGATTTACTGGCAGTGGCAGTAGCAATATCAAGCTTTTCTGCTAAATCACTAATAGACAAGCCTTCATTAGTTCGAAGCATCGGAAGCATAACTTCACATTGCCGCGAGGTTAATTCCGTTAGTTGTCTATCGAGGTACTTAAAGAGTAAGTCAAAGTGCTCAGTGAGTTCGAAACGGTCAGAGTTAAATAACAACCTGTCGCTTTTTAAGGCTTTTAGTCCACGCCCAGAAAGAACAAATGCTTCACCCATCGATTCAGAGACGAACTCACGCAAATCGGCATTAGAGGCAATAGCAAGGCTAATGCGACTATCAAACTCTTTGCCAAGCGCTTTAATGCCAATACGATAAATGATGGTATATCTCAGAGCGTTTTCAATATCATGTACCACTGTCTGAAATTCATCACCGCGCTCAATGCTGTGCGCATTTGATGAATTTGCTTCGGTGATCTGTCTCTGAATGTCCTTGATTCGTTTAAGAAGTTGTTCAAACTGTTCAGATGTTAGCTTGGTTGAGTTGACAATATCGCCGCTGATCACTGCGATAGGTTTAGAGATAGGTTCCACATTAAAACTCCTTCTTTCATGTAGACACCAATTTAGCCGTTTATGGCTAATAATGCAAATTTAGCCATTTGTGGCTAATAAATAAAAATTAGCCGTTAAGAGCTAAACGATTCATGAAGCTTGTCATTACATCAGTTTTACTGTCATCACTTTTACGAGTGAAGTTCGACTACTGTGGCAGTGACCCAATATGATCTGCACCATCAATAATGGATACTGAGCTAAGCGACTTTTCCATACTTGAAGTAATTCATCAAAGACTAATTTAGTAAAGTCACTGACTCACTTTTGTCCGTGCGACCTGAAGTCGTATGAAGTGCTGTTCACCGCAACAAGTGTGAACCATCTGTATCACCAGATGACCCTAGGGTTCTGAATAAAGCAGCGAATCCGACAATGTAACGAAGTTCAGCCTTTGCTGAGCGGGAATGAATTCGTGAGAGGACGTTCCTCCTGATAACCACAATTGGGTGAGTGCTAGGGTGTTGGTATGATGAACGTAAGTGAATCCATTTAAGATGCGTTATACGTGGATCAGCGGAAGTGGTTAATACGCTGTGGCCAAAAGGCATGAGAGTAGGAAAGAGATTGGACAGTGCTCTTTCGTGATCAAGACGCTCTCCGCATTATAGTGGGCATCTAACCCGACGTTGCGCGACATACGGAACAGGGTAAGCCTGTACTTCTCCCTTTGGGAAAGCTGTCTGCAAAGACAGCCGATAGTGGTGCAGGTAAAGGAGGCTAGAAAAAGCGAAAGCCGTGTTGTAATGATGCGGATACAGGTTTTTATCTGGCGCGAAAGCGAGCTGACTTCTAGCTGGTCTCCCGTTGCAAGATAATTTGAAGAACTTTATTTAAGGAGAAATGCAAATGGTAGCTTCAAAAGAAGTTAGTGCCTCTCCTAACGGCACTCGATGGCAATCCATTAACTGGAAAGCCGTCGAACAACACGTATTAAAGCTTCAAATACGCATTGCAAAAGCAACTCGAGAAGGTAAACGCAGTAAGGCGAAAGCATTGCAGTGGATACTAACTCACTCGAAAGCGGCAAAACTTCTTGCCGTTAAACGAGTGTCACAAAATAAAGGCAGCAAAACGCCAGGAATCGACGGCATCATCTGGAATACGGATGCTCGTCGTGTGGCAGCGGTTAATCAATTGAGTCGGAAAGGTTACAAAGCTAAACCACTCAGACGTATCTATATCCCCAAGAAAAACGACAAACTCAGACCTTTAGGTATTCCGTGCATGATAGATCGAGCGCAACAAGCGCTTTATCTACTTGCCTTGGAGCCTATCTCTGAGACCATTGCTGACCTAAATAGCTATGGTTTTCGACCTAATAGAAGCACAGCCGATGCAATCGAACAATGCTTCAAATGCTTGGGTCTTAAACGTTCAGCACAATGGGTTCTTGAGGGGGACATTAAGGCTTGTTTCGATAAAATTGGTCATCAGTGGCTAATCGATAACATTCAAACAGATAAACGAATGTTGAAGCAATGGCTTGAGTGCGGTTTTATCGATAAAGGACTGTTTTACAAGACAGCAGAGGGGACGCCTCAAGGCGGTATAATTTCCCCAACGCTTATGCTGTTGACGTTAGCAGGTTTAGAAAATCTGGTTAAGTCGGTAGCACGTAAAACTGGCGATAGAGTCAACTTCATTGGATACGCTGATGATGATCCGCACCAGCAGTTTTGGACACTGAGTTAAGTGAGTACAATCACTAATGAGGTGAACCATGACAAGCAAGAAGAAACGTATTATCCATTCTCCTGAATTTAAAGCAGAAACCCTGAAACTGGCGGAGAAAGTGGGAGTCGCTGCAGCCGCAAGACAGCTCTCATTACATGAATCTCAGATCTACGGTTGGCGAAAAGCCACAAAGAAGAATTCTAATATTAGCCAACGAGAACAAGAATTGGCCGTTGAAGTCGCTAAGCTAAAGAGGCAGTTGGCAGAGCAAGCAGAAGAGCTAGAAATCGTAAAAAAGGCCGCCACCTACTTCGCGAAAAATCTAAAGTAAATTGCTATGAATTTATGCTCGAACACCTGCTGAGTTTCAGTATTTCCCGTATGGCTAAGGTGTTCAGAGTTTCTCGAAGTGGGTTTTATTATTGGGTTGAGAATCGCCACAAGGCGATTCAACGTGAGACAGAACGCCAAAAGCTTGATGG
>NZ_JBHNYN010000012.1:0-145793 GCF_054960695.1 Vibrio sp. PSi01 | reverse complement strand
TACTCTACCTGAAGGCGTAGAAATGGTAATGCCAGGTGATAACGTTCAAATGACTGTTGAGCTAATCGCTCCAATCGCAATGGACGAAGGTCTACGTTTCGCAATCCGCGAAGGTGGCCGTACAGTTGGTGCTGGTGTTGTAGCTAAAATCTTTGCATAAGATTTGACGAACCACTAGTAAAAAGGGCATCATTTGATGCCCTTTTTCTGCGCTGAAAAAAGAGTTGGATGTTTTGACATCGATTTTCGCTATTAGCAAAGAATTAAACGGTCTTTTTGACTAAAATGACTGTTAGATGTGTTGTTTTGCAACGCAAAGGAATGTGCCCTGCAACAGCGGGGTTATTGTCGTCTATATTTAAGACTTATCACAGGTTGGTTTTATGAAAGCAAACGCTGAAACTCCTGATAGCTCAGGTGCAGCAGATACAATGAAGTGGATCGTCGCTTTTGTTCTGTTGGCTGCTGCTGTTGTGGGTAATTACCTGTATGGTGAATTGTCTGTTGTAATTCGCGCTGCAGGTGTAGTTGTGCTGATTGCTGCCGCACTAGGCGTTGCAGCAACAACAACTAAAGGTAAAGCTGCGATCGATTTTGCAAAAGAATCTCGTATGGAGATTCGTAAAGTTGTTTGGCCTACTCGCCAAGAAACTATGCAAACTACATTGATCGTTTTAGCTGTATGTATTGTTATGTCTCTAGTGCTTTGGGGAATTGACGGCATTATGGTCCGTCTAGTTTCTCTAGCAACTGGGGTGTAGAGGGTTCTGATTCATGAGTGAAGCTCCAAAAAAACGTTGGTATGTAGTTCAAGCCTTTTCTGGCTTTGAAGGTCGTGTTGCACAGTCGCTACGCGAGCATATTAAAATGCACAACATGGAAGAACTATTTGGCGATGTGCTAGTACCTACTGAAGAAGTAGTGGAAATGCGTGCAGGTCAACGCCGTAAAAGTGAACGTAAGTTCTTCCCTGGCTACGTATTAGTTCAAATGATCATGAATGATGAATCATGGCACTTAGTACGCAGCATTCCGCGTGTTATGGGCTTCATTGGTGGTACCTCTGATCGTCCTGCACCAATCACTGATAAAGAAGCTGATGCTATCTTGAACCGTCTAGAGAAAGCGAGCGAGTCTCCACGTCCTAAGACAATGTTCGAAGCGGGTGAAGTGGTTCGTGTGAACGATGGTCCATTTGCTGACTTTAACGGTACTGTTGAAGAAGTAGATTACGAGAAAAGCCGCATTAAGGTATCTGTATCGATCTTTGGTCGTGCAACACCGGTTGAGCTTGAATTCGGTCAGGTTGAAAAACTGGACTAATACTCGAACCTTTGATCAAGCTGTGGATAAATACTTCATAAGCTGTTCAAAATAAAAGAGTATAAAAAATCACCTTTTTAGGGTTGTTAAAGGCGCGAATTATGATTATAATTTCGCGCCTTTTTGCTTCTTCGGAAGTAAAAAAGAGTTAATTTAATTTATGGGGAGCTTGCCTTACGGTTAGCGCACGTACCCAAAATATTAGGAAATATCATGGCTAAGAAAGTTGAAGCTTATATCAAACTGCAAGTTGCAGCTGGTATGGCAAACCCAAGTCCACCGGTTGGTCCTGCTCTAGGTCAACACGGCGTGAACATCATGGAATTCTGTAAAGCGTTCAACGCAAAAACAGAATCTGTTGAGAAAGGTCTACCTACTCCAGTAGTTATTACTGTTTACAATGACCGTTCTTTCACGTTCGTAACTAAGACTCCACCTGCTGCTGTTCTTCTTAAGAAAGCTGCTGGCGTTAAGTCTGGTTCAGGTCGTCCAAACACTGAGAAAGTTGGTACTGTAACTGACGCTCAAGTTCAGGAAATCGCAGAAACTAAAGCTGCTGATATGACTGGCGCTGACATCGAAGCAATGAAGCGTTCTATTGCTGGTACTGCTCGTTCAATGGGCCTAGTGGTAGAGGGATAAGATCATGGCAAAACTTACTAAGCGTATGCGCGTAATCCGCGACAAAGTTGACTCAACTAAAGAATACGAAATCAACGAAGCTGTTGCTCTTCTTAAAGAACTAGCTACTGCTAAATTCGTTGAGTCTGTAGATGTTGCTGTTAATCTAGGCATCGATGCTCGTAAATCTGACCAAAACGTACGTGGCGCAACTGTGCTACCTCACGGTACTGGCCGTGAAATCCGCGTTGCTGTGTTCACTCAAGGTGCAAACGCAGAAGCAGCTAAAGAAGCTGGCGCAGATATCGTTGGTATGGAAGATCTTGCTGAGCAAGTGAAAAAAGGCGTAATGGACTTTGACGTTGTTGTTGCTTCTCCTGATGCAATGCGCGTTGTTGGTCAACTAGGTACAATCCTAGGTCCACGCGGTCTAATGCCAAACCCTAAAGTTGGTACTGTAACTCCTAACGTTGCTGAAGCGGTTAAAAACGCTAAAGCTGGTCAGGTTCGTTACCGTAACGACAAGAACGGCATCATCCACACTACTATCGGTAAAGCATCTTTCGAAGCTAACCAGCTTCAAGAGAACCTAGAAGCTCTTCTAGTTGCTCTTAAGAAAGCTAAACCTTCTTCAGCGAAAGGTACTTTCCTGAAGAAAGTAAGCATCTCTACTACGATGGGTGCTGGTGTTGCTGTTGATCAAGCTAGCCTTGATACTCAAGCAAACTAATTTGCTTAGGCGCAGATTTAGTGTATAATTCTGCGCCTAATATTTGTGGTTGGGTGGTTTTTGAAGCAATTCAAAATCATCTATCCCAAGACCGTAGGCGCTAAATCTTTTTAAGATGAAGCTTAATAAAACCTACGTAGGCGATGTTGTTGTTTGAAGTGAATTTATTTGCTTTTAAATAACATCGTAAACGCTCAATACATTTTGTACTGAGTGCTGTAATCACAACCAGAGGTTAATCCAAATGGCTTTAAATCTTCAAGACAAAAAAGCAATTGTTGCTGAAGTCAACGAAGCTGCCAGTGGTGCACTTTCTGCAGTTGTAGCTGATTCTCGTGGCGTTGAAGTTGGCGCAATGACTTCTCTACGTAAACAAGCTCGCGAAGCGGGTGTTTACATGAAAGTTGTTCGTAACACACTAGCACGCCGTGCGGTTCAGGGTACAGACTACGAGTGTCTAGTAGACACTTTCACTGGTCCAACTCTGATCGCATTCTCTAATGAGCACCCAGGTGCTGCAGCGCGTCTTTTCAAAGACTTCGCTAAAGAGAATAAAGATTTCGAGATCAAAGCTGCTGCATTTGAAGGCGCAGTTACTGATGCTGAAGTACTAGCGACACTACCAACTTACGACGAAGCTATCGCACGCCTAATGATGTGCATGAAAGAAGCTTCTGCTGGCAAGCTGGTTCGTACTATCGCTGCTGTTCGCGACCAAAAAGAAGAAGCTGCGGCATAAGCCTTGCTTTTCACTGGTTGCTATTTAAACTTATTGTTGACTTAAAAGAGAATTGTTATGTCTATTACTAACGAGCAAATCCTAGACGCAGTTGCAGAAATGTCTGTAATGCAAGTTGTTGAGCTTATCGAAGCTATGGAAGAGAAATTCGGTGTTACTGCTGCTGCTGCAGTTGTAGCTGGTGGTGCTTCTGCTGAAGCTGCTGCTGAGCAAACTGAATTCGACGTTATCCTTACTGCTGCTGGCGCTAACAAAGTACAAGTTATCAAAGCTGTACGTGGCGCAACTGGCCTAGGTCTTAAAGAAGCTAAAGGTCTTGTAGACTCAGCTCCTGCAGCGCTTAAAGAAGGCGTTGACAAAGCTGAAGCTGAAGCTCTTAAAGCACAGCTAGAAGAAGCTGGCGCTTCTGTTGAAATCAAGTAATTATTACTTAATTTCTTAGCCGCAAGGCTAATGGCTGGTGGTTAATTAACCACCGGCCTTTTTGCGCTGTAGGGCTATGACGAATTTTCCGCTGTTTAACCGTCATAATCCGAGCAAAAAAACAGTCATTTTTTCGAAATGATTGTTCACTACAGTAAACAGCTGTTTGTCACCGCCCCCTCTGAAGAGTGTTTTGGGTGGTTTGGGTCACTTATCAGCGAGCTGAGGAACCCCATGGTTTACTCTTATACCGAGAAAAAGCGCATCCGTAAGGATTTTGGTACTCGTCCACAAGTTTTGGACATTCCATACCTGTTATCGATCCAGCTTGATTCTTTCGATAAATTCATCGAACAGGATCCAGAAGGTCAATACGGTCTTGAAGCTGCTTTCCGTTCTGTATTTCCAATTCAGAGCTACAACGGCAATTCTGAGCTGCAATACGTTAGCTACCGTCTTGGTGAGCCAGTTTTTGACGTTAAAGAATGTCAAATCCGCGGTGTTACTTACTCAAAGCCACTACGCGTAAAACTACGTTTAGTTATCTTTGATCGAGATGCACCAGCAGGTACTGTAAAAGACATTAAAGAACAAGAAGTCTACATGGGCGAAATTCCGCTTATGACAGACAATGGTACTTTCGTAATTAATGGTACCGAGAGGGTTATCGTATCCCAGCTGCACCGAAGCCCAGGCGTGTTCTTCGACAGTGATAAGGGTAAGACCCACTCATCAGGTAAAGTTCTTTATAACGCACGTGTAATTCCTTACCGTGGCTCATGGTTAGACTTTGAGTTCGATCCTAAGGATAACTTATTCGTACGTATCGACCGTCGTCGTAAACTACCTGCATCGATTATTCTTCGTGCACTTGGTAAATCGACAGAAGAGATCTTAGATCTGTTCTTCGACAAGGTGAACTTCGAAGTGAAAGACCAAACTCTACTTATGGAGTTGGTCCCTGATCGTCTACGTGGTGAAACTGCGTCATTCGACATCGAAGCAAATGGTAAAACTTACGTTGAGACTGGTCGTCGTGTTACTGCTCGCCACATCCGTCAACTTGAAAAAGATGGCGTTGAGCACATCGAAGTACCAGTAGAGTACATCGTTGAAAAGATTGCTGCGAAAGATTACATCAACGAAGCAACTGGCGAGATAATTGTTGGTGCAAACCAAGAGATCAGCCTAGAGGCTCTTGCTAACTTATCTCAAGCAGGTCACAAGACTCTAGAAGTTCTGTTCACGAATGACCTAGACCATGGTCCATTCATGTCAGACACTCTACGTGCAGATAGCACAGTAGATCGCATTTCTGCATTGGTAGAAATCTACCGCATGATGCGTCCTGGCGAGCCACCAACGAAAGAAGCTGCAGAATCATTGTTCGAAAGCCTATTCTTCTCTGAAGATCGTTACGACCTATCAACTGTAGGCCGTATGAAGTTCAACAGCTCTATCGAGCGTGAAGAAGAAGAAGAGCGCGGTACTCTGGATGAATCAGACATCATTGAAGTGATGAAAAAACTGATCGGCATCCGTAACGGTAAAGGCGAAGTGGACGATATCGACCACCTTGGTAACCGTCGTATCCGTTCTGTAGGTGAAATGGCAGAAAACCAATTCCGTGTTGGTTTAGTTCGTGTAGAACGTGCCGTTAAAGAACGTCTAAGTCTTGGTGATCTTGACGCAATTATGCCTCAAGACCTTATCAACGCTAAGCCGATCTCTGCTGCAGTTAAAGAATTCTTTGGCTCTTCACAGCTTTCACAGTTTATGGACCAAAACAACCCATTGTCAGAAGTTACGCACAAACGTCGTATCTCTGCTTTAGGTCCTGGTGGTCTTACTCGTGAGCGCGCAGGCTTCGAAGTACGTGACGTTCACGTAACTCACTACGGTCGTCTATGTCCGATCGAAACGCCTGAAGGTCCAAACATCGGTCTGATTAACTCGCTATCTGCGTTTGCACGTTGTAACGATTACGGTTTCCTAGAAACTCCGTACCGTCGTGTAGTAGATGGTGTTGTAACAGAAGAAGTTGATTACCTGTCTGCAATCCAGGAAGGTCAATTCGTTATCGCACAGGCGAACACGGTTCTTACTGAAGAATCTACGTTTGCAGATGAGCTAATCACTGCTCGTCAAAAAGGTGAATCTGGTCTTCACCCACGCGATCACGTTGACTACATGGACGTTGCGACAAACCAAGTAGTATCTATCGCTGCTTCGCTTATCCCGTTCCTAGAACACGATGATGCGAACCGTGCATTGATGGGTGCCAACATGCAACGCCAAGCGGTACCAACACTTAAGGCTGATAAGCCTCTAGTAGGTACTGGTATCGAACGTAACATCGCAGTTGACTCTGGTGTTACAGCGGTTGCTAAACGTGGTGGTCAAGTTCAGTCTGTTGACGCTTCTCGTATCGTAGTTAAGGTTAACGAAGATGAATTGGTACCTGGCGAAGCTGGTATCGATATCTACAACCTAACTAAGTACACGCGTTCGAACCAAAACACATGTATTAACCAACGTCCAACTGTACTTCCTGGTGAACCAGTTGCACGCGGCGATGTTCTTGCTGATGGTCCTTCAACTGACCTTGGTGAACTTGCTCTTGGCCAAAACATGCGTATCGCATTTATGCCTTGGAACGGTTACAACTTCGAAGACTCGATCTTAGTATCTGAGCGCGTAGTTCAAGAAGACCGTTTCACGACAATCCACATTCAAGAACTATCTTGTGTGGCTCGTGATACTAAGCTGGGTTCTGAAGAGATCACAGCTGATATTCCAAACGTAGGTGAGTCTGCTCTGTCTAAACTAGACGAGTCAGGTATCGTTTACATTGGTGCTGAAGTTAAGGGTGGCGACATCCTAGTTGGTAAAGTAACCCCTAAAGGTGAAACTCAACTGACTCCTGAAGAGAAGCTACTACGTGCTATCTTCGGTGAGAAAGCATCTGATGTTAAAGATACTTCTCTACGTGTACCAAACTCTGTTTCAGGTACTATCATCGATGTACAAGTCTTCACTCGCGATGGCGTAGAGAAAGACAAACGTGCACTTGAAATCGAACAGATGCAGCTTAAAGAAGCTAAGAAAGACCTAACTGAAGAGTTCCAAATTCTCGAGGGCGGCCTTCTTAACCGTGTTAAAGCTGTACTTCTGTCTGGTGGTTACTCTGAAGCTAAGCTTGATACTATCGGTCGTAAGCAATGGCTAGAGCAAGTTCTAGAAGACGATGCGCTACAAACACAGCTTGAGCAACTTGCTGAGCAGTGGGATGAGCTAAAAGCTGACTTCGATAAGAAGTTTGAAACTAAGCGTCGTAAAATCACTCAAGGTGATGATCTAGCGCCTGGCGTTCTTAAGATTGTGAAAGTTTACCTAGCGGTTAAACGTCGTATCCAGCCTGGTGATAAGATGGCCGGTCGTCACGGTAACAAAGGTGTAATCTCTAAGATTAACCCTGTTGAAGACATGCCATACGATGAGAAAGGTCAGCCTGTAGACATCGTACTTAACCCACTGGGTGTACCATCGCGTATGAACATCGGTCAGATCCTAGAAGTACACTTAGGTTTGGCTGCGAAAGGTATCGGTGACAAGATCAACCAAATGGTTAAAGAACAACAAGAGCTGCATAAGTTCCGTGAGTTCCTACAGAAGGTTTATGATCTTGGTGATACTCGTCAGAAAGTTGATATTGCTGAACTGTCTGATGATCAAGTTCGTACACTGATTAAGAACTTACGTGGCGGTCTACCGATTGCTACCCCTGTGTTCGACGGTGCTTCTGAGTCTCTAATCAAAGAGCTATTAAAACTGGGTGATCTGCCAGAATCTGGTCAGCTTAAACTGTTTGATGGTCGTACTGGTGATTCGTTTGAGCGTCCTGTAACTGTTGGTTACATGTACATGCTGAAACTGAACCACTTGGTTGATGACAAGATGCATGCTCGTTCAACTGGTTCTTACAGCCTAGTAACTCAGCAACCACTTGGTGGTAAAGCTCAGTTCGGTGGTCAGCGTTTCGGTGAGATGGAAGTATGGGCACTAGAAGCATACGGTGCTGCATATACTCTACAAGAAATGCTAACAGTTAAGTCGGATGACGTTAACGGCCGTACTAAGATGTATAAGAACATCGTAGACGGTAACCATAGCATGGAACCTGGTATGCCAGAGTCGTTCAACGTACTGTTGAAAGAGATTCGCTCGCTAGGTATCAACATCGAGCTAGAAGACGAAGAGTAATCCCTCTTTTTAAAAAGATTGGATTACTTGGTAAAGGGGGCTCACTTTAGTCGGTGAGCTCCTTTAACTCCTTACAGGAGCTGAACGTGAAAGACTTATTAAACTTTCTAAAAGCACAGCATAAGACCGAAGAATTTGATGCAATCAAAATCGGTCTATCTTCACCAGACACGATTCGTTCGTGGTCTTTTGGTGAAGTTAAAAAGCCAGAAACAATTAACTATCGTACGTTCAAACCTGAACGTGATGGTCTGTTCTGTGCACGTATTTTTGGTCCAGTTAAAGACTACGAATGTCTTTGTGGCAAATACAAGCGCCTGAAGCACCGTGGTGTTATCTGTGAGAAGTGTGGCGTTGAAGTTACACAAACTAAAGTTCGTCGTGACCGCATGGGCCACATCGAACTAGCTTCACCAGTTGCTCACATCTGGTTCCTAAAATCACTACCGTCTCGTATCGGTCTACTAATGGATATCCCTCTACGTGATATCGAACGTGTTCTTTACTTCGAAATGTACGTAGTAACTGAACCGGGTATGACTGATCTAGAAAAATCTCAGATGCTTACTGAAGAAGAGTATCTAGATCGTCTAGAAGAGTGGGGTGACGAATTCACTGCTAAGATGGGTGCTGAAGCGATCAAAGATCTGCTTTCAACAATGGACCTTCATCAAGAAGTGGAAGAAATGCGCGAAGAGTTAGAAACGACTAACTCTGAAACTAAGCGTAAGAAAGTTACTAAGCGTTTGAAGCTAGTTGAAGCGTTCATCTCATCAGGTAACAAGCCTGAGTGGATGATCCTAACTGTGCTTCCAGTGCTACCACCAGATCTACGTCCTCTAGTACCTCTAGATGGCGGTCGTTTTGCGACTTCAGATCTTAACGACCTTTACCGTCGTGTGATTAACCGTAACAACCGTTTGAAGCGTCTTCTAGAGCTAGCGGCTCCAGACATCATCGTACGTAACGAAAAACGTATGCTGCAAGAGTCTGTTGATGCCCTTCTAGATAACGGTCGTCGCGGTCGTGCGATCACGGGTTCTAACAAGCGTCCTCTGAAATCTCTTGCTGATATGATCAAGGGTAAACAAGGTCGTTTCCGTCAGAACCTTCTTGGTAAACGTGTAGACTACTCTGGCCGTTCTGTAATCACAGTAGGTCCATACCTTCGTCTACATCAGTGTGGTCTTCCTAAGAAGATGGCACTTGAGCTATTTAAGCCGTTCATCTACAGCAAGCTAGAAACTCGTGGTATGGCTACGACAATTAAAGCTGCTAAGAAGATGGTAGAGCGCGAAGAAGCTATCGTTTGGGATATCCTAGACGAAGTAATCCGCGAACACCCAGTACTGCTTAACCGTGCACCTACACTTCACCGTCTAGGTATCCAAGCGTTTGAACCAGTACTAATCGAAGGTAAAGCGATTCAGCTTCACCCACTAGTGTGTGCGGCATACAACGCCGACTTCGATGGTGACCAAATGGCGGTACACGTGCCTCTAACTCTAGAAGCACAGCTTGAAGCTCGTACTCTGATGATGTCGACGAATAACATTCTGTCGCCAGCGTCAGGTGATCCTATCATCGTACCTTCTCAGGACGTTGTATTGGGTCTTTACTACATGACACGTGACAAGATCAACGTGAAAGGTGAAGGTATGTACCTTGCTGGCCCTGCTGAGGCTGAAAAGGCATACCGTACTAAGACTGCTGAGCTACACGCTCGTGTTAAAGTACGTATCACTGAGACTGTAGTAGATGAAGATGGTAACAGCACTACTGAAACGAAGATGGTTGATACAACTGTCGGCCGTGCAATGCTATGGCAAATCGTTCCAGCTGGCCTACCGTACAGCATCGTTAACCAGAAGCTAGGTAAGAAGCAAATTTCTAACCTACTAAACGAGTGTTACCGTAAGCTTGGTCTTAAAGATACAGTAGTATTCGCTGACCAAATCATGTACGCAGGTTTTGCATACGCTGCACTTTCAGGTGTTTCTGTTGGTATCGACGATATGGTTGTACCTCAAGCGAAATACGATGAAATTGAATCTGCTGAAGAAGAAGTTCGTGAAATCCAAGAGCAATTCCAATCTGGTCTTGTTACTGCGGGTGAGCGTTACAACAAAGTTATCGATATCTGGGCATCTACGAATGACCGCGTTGCGAAAGCAATGATGGATAACCTATCTTCTGAAACAGTTATCAACCGTGATGGCGAAGAAGAACAGCAAGAATCGTTTAACAGCATCTACATGATGGCCGACTCGGGCGCACGTGGTTCTGCAGCTCAGATTCGTCAGCTTGCAGGTATGCGTGGTCTGATGGCGCGTCCAGATGGTTCAATCATCGAAACGCCGATCACAGCGAACTTTAAAGAAGGTCTAAACGTCCTTCAGTACTTTATCTCAACGCACGGTGCTCGTAAGGGTCTTGCGGATACAGCACTGAAAACAGCTAACTCGGGTTACCTAACTCGTCGTCTAGTAGACGTAGCACAAGACGTTGTAGTACACGAACATGACTGTGGCACGCATGAAGGTATCGACATGATGCCTCACATCGAAGGTGGTGACGTTAAAGTTGCACTTTCTGAGCTTGCTCTTGGTCGTGTAGTTGCTGAAGATGTTCTTAAGCCTGGTACTGAAGATGTACTGATTCCACGTAATACTCTGATTGATGAGAAGTGGTGTCAAATCATGGAAGACAACTCTGTAGATAGCATGAAAGTGCGCTCAGTTGTTACCTGTGATGCAGACTTCGGTTGTTGTGCACAGTGTTACGGTCGTGACCTAGCACGTGGCCACCTAGTAAACCAAGGTGAAGCAGTTGGTGTTATCGCTGCACAATCTATCGGTGAACCGGGTACACAGCTAACGATGCGTACGTTCCACATCGGTGGTGCGGCATCTACTGCTGCGGCAGAGAACAGCATCCAAGCTAAGACAACTGGTACTGTGAAACTTCACAATGCTAAGTTCGTAGTGAACAAAGATAAGAAACTGGTTATCACTTCTCGTGCATCTGAGATGACGATTATTGATGAATTCGGCCGTACTAAAGAGAAGCACAAACTTCCTTACGGTTCGATGCTAACCAAAGGCGACAACGCAGCAGTTACTGCTGGTGAAGTTGTAGCTAACTGGGAAGCGCATACTATGCCAATCATCACTGAAGTGGCAGGTCGTATCCAATTCGTAGATATGATCGATGGTATTACAGTTTCTCGTCAAACTGACGATCTAACGGGTCTTTCTTCAAGTGAAGTAACAGACGCAGCAGCTCGCCCAGCAGCGGGTAAAGATATGCGTCCAGCTATCAAACTTGTTGATGAGCAAGGTAACGACGTAATGATCCCTGGTACAGATATGCCAGCTCACTACTTCCTACCTGGTAAAGCGATTGTAAACATCGAAGATGGCGCTGAAGTTGGCATTGGTGACACACTATCTCGTATCCCTCAAAAATCGAGCGGAAACAAAGATATCACTGGTGGTCTACCACGCGTAGCTGACCTATTCGAAGCTCGTAAGCCTAAAGAGCCTGCGATTCTTGCTGAGCACACAGGTACTGTGTCTTTCGGTAAAGAAACGAAAGGTAAGCGTCGTCTAGTGATCACTCGTGAAGGCGGTGACGCTTACGAAGAGATGATTCCTAAGCATCGTCAATTGAACGTGTTTGAAGGTGAGAAAATTGAACGTGGTGATGTAATCGCCGACGGTCCTGAAACTCCACACGATATCCTGCGTCTACGTGGTATCCACGCTGTGACTCAGTACATCGCGAACGAAGTTCAAGAAGTTTACCGTTTACAAGGCGTTAAGATTAACGATAAGCACATTGAGACTATCGTTCGTCAAATGCTACGTAAGTGTACAATCACCCATTCTGGTGACTCTCAGTTCCTACCTGGCGAACAAGTTGAGTACCACAATGTTAAGATTGCTAACCGTAAACTAGAAGCTGAAGGTAAAGAACTAGTACGTTTCGAACGTGATCTACTAGGTATTACTAAAGCATCTCTTGCAACTGAGTCATTCATCTCAGCTGCATCGTTCCAAGAAACGACTCGCGTACTAACAGAAGCTGCGGTTTCTGGTAAGCGTGATGACCTTCGCGGCCTGAAAGAGAATGTAATTGTTGGTCGTCTGATCCCAGCTGGTACTGGTTTCGCATACCACCAAGAGCGTCAAAAGCAACGTGAAGAAGAGCAAGAAGGTCCTTCAGCTGAACAAGCTACTGACAATCTAGCAGCACTTCTAAATGCTGGTTTCTCTTCAGAAGAGTAAGCTCTACGAGTAGTCTCTAAGAGATAAAAAAAGGCACCTTCGGGTGCCTTTTTTGTATCTGAAATATAAGTGAATCATGGCGACTGCGAGCAGTCTTAACTCTTTAATACCAATCACAGTAAGTAAATGATCAGAAATAGCGCAGGAAAAAGATTTGAGAACAAGGCGAATTTTTTTGATAAGTAGTTATTTTACAATCAAAAACTCTAACTCAGTTATCGAGCGTTGGCTGGTGGATGCTGATTTTGGAATGTAGTTTTGTCCAGTATCGAACATTAAGGTATTGGGGGATCTTAAAATCTTCCACTGAACGTGTAGGGTGGGTTATATAATCTATAGACAAAACGAAAAGCTTGCACAGAGGCAAGCTTAGAAGATGTTAAGCCAATTATGCCCCTGGTGGAACGGCTAAGCTATCGGCAATTTGTTGTATCAGTTGATCTTCCACTTCAAACCTTGCCTCAATAATCTCACCAATTAGAGACAAATCACTATCAAAACTTTCTAGCGCATCACTCGCTTCAATTGCAGCGTACTTATCGGTAAAGTTAAGTAGTGGCTCAGTGGTAAGAACGATATGACCATAAGACTGGTTAATTTCGTCTGTTGCTTTGAAGCCAGTAGACTGCCATTTATCCATCACCATGTCATATATTTTGAAATGACCTTCAGAGATGTAATCAACAAGATGTTGGCTGAATTTTTGGAGCGCTTCTGGAGATGGTAGTTCAGTGATAGCAGGTGTTTTTGACGATGAAGGCTTTAGAGCGGCAAGCTTACAATACTCAACGATTAGAGACTGTCGAGTTTCGAGCCAATGATCGATGACCTCATTAGAGCCACCCCATTGTTCTTGTACTTGTTTGAATTTATTTAGCATGACCATGTCCTCATGATCTGATCACAACCTTGTGATCAAGTAATTGCCTAAGCAGGGTCCATTTTATTGGTAGCTACTAAAAGTAATAGTTTGAATTATTCTCTGCTACAACTCTAGTATGAAATTAGATTGCCAGTAAAATGAACGAACTGCAAGCAATGAGGTATAGGGATGTTAAAAAAAAGTGATAACAAAATGACAGAGCAAGCTTATTGGTGCGTCGTTTCAGGTAGTGATATTTGGGTTAATAATGATCAGTTTCCTTATGGGTCTGCTGATGAGTTAGGGCTGAGTGTTGAACACGCGATCTGTATCGGTCAGCATCAAGGTCGTAAAGTGTATTGGCTCAACGACTGTGATGTTGAGAGTGAACTAACCATGGTTAACCTGAGGGAGTTACTTCATTGGCCTGAATCTAGTTTCCTTACCGCAAGTAAAGCTATCCAATATGGGCACATGACACAAAGTATGCGTTTCTGCCCGCAATGTGGTGGTCGTAATCACCTCAACCATAATCAGGTGGCGATGCAATGCGGAGACTGTCGAACACTTCATTATCCTCGTATCTTCCCGTGCATCATTGTTGCTGTACGTAACGACAACAAGATATTGCTTGCACAGCACCCTAGGCATAAAACTGGTATGTATACCGTGATAGCGGGCTTCCTAGAAGTTGGAGAAACCCTAGAGCAGTGTGTTGCAAGAGAGGTTAAAGAAGAAACGGGCGTTGATGTGGATAATATTCGTTACTTTGGCAGTCAACCATGGGCTTTTCCATCGAGTATGATGATGGCCTTTCTCGCTGACTACGCTGGCGGTACGCTCAAGCCAGATTACAGTGAACTGTCGGATGCCCAATGGTTTGATGTAACAAGCCTGCCTGATATAGCTCCAGTAGGAACGATTGCGAGACAATTGATTGAGAAAACTGTGGGTGACGTGATGAAAAATGGTGTGGCAGAGCAGACGATAGAGTACTAATTTACCTATGATAGTATTTGGTCTATAGGTGGTCAAAAGCTAAAAAAAACCCTCCACAAGTGGAGGGGGTAAGTAAGATGTCGTTATGAGATGCTGAGTAGTGACTACTCAGATGTTATAATTGTAATTTTCGCTAGCGAACAAATTTTTAACATGCTCCTGCAATTGGGTGCAAATTAAGCATTGATTTAAAAGTTAATAACTTGATCTAGGTTGCAAAGCACACAGCTTTTACCCTTCAATCAGTGTTAGAATACTTGCCATCAAAACTAGACAAGATTGAATTGGAATTTAACGGAATGACCGAATTAAAAAACGATCGCTATTTACGCGCACTTTTAAAACAGCCTGTTGATTACACACCAGTATGGATGATGCGCCAAGCTGGCCGCTATCTTCCAGAGTACAAAGCAACGCGTGCTGAAGCGGGCGATTTCATGTCTTTGTGCAAAAACGCAGAACTAGCATCAGAAGTAACACTTCAACCTTTACGTCGTTTCCCGCTTGATGCGGCAATCTTGTTCTCTGACATCCTAACTATCCCTGACGCAATGGGCTTAGGCTTGTACTTTGAAACTGGTGAAGGTCCTAAATTTGAACGCCCTATCACATGTAAAGCTGACGTAGAGAAGATTGGCCTACCGGATCCCGAAGGCGAGCTTCAATACGTAATGAATGCTGTTCGTCAGATCCGTAAAGATCTGAAAGGCGAAGTGCCATTGATTGGTTTCTCTGGTAGCCCATGGACTCTAGCGACCTACATGGTTGAAGGTGGAAGTTCTAAGGCATTCACTAAGATCAAGAAGATGATGTACGCAGAACCACAAACGCTGCACCTGCTTCTAGACAAGCTGGCTGACAGTGTTATCGAATACCTGAACGCGCAAATTAAAGCGGGTGCTCAATCGGTAATGGTATTTGATACATGGGGTGGTGTGCTGACTCCTCGTGACTACAACCTATTCTCACTGCAATACATGCACAAGATCGTTGATGGCCTAATCCGTGAAAACGAAGGTCGTCGAGTACCGGTTACTCTGTTCACTAAGAACGGGGGCATGTGGCTTGAGTCTATCGCAGCAACAGGTTGTGATGCGGTAGGTCTAGATTGGACAATCAACATCGCAGATGCAAAAGCTCGCATCGGCGACAAAGTGGCACTGCAAGGTAACATGGACCCTTCTATGCTTTACGCTCAACCAGAACGTATTCGTGAAGAAGTGGGCAGTATTCTGGAAGGCTTTGGCGACGCAGGTACAGGCCATGTATTTAACCTAGGTCACGGTATCCATTTAGATGTGCCGCCAGAAAACGCTGGTGTATTCGTTGACGCTGTTCACGAACTGTCTAAGCCTTACCACAAGTAATCCTGTGTAAGACGATTGAAAGCGCTGCTGGGCAACCTACAGCGCTTTTTTATTGCCTGAAGATTTGTTGAAATTCGTTGTGTGCAGTTAATTAGGCGTTTGGAACATGGTAGGCCAAATGCTCTGAAATGTGTTTCCTGATATAAGGAATGACTTCACTTTCGAACCAAGGGTTCTTCTTGAGCCAGATATTATTGCGTGGTGAAGGGTGGGGAAGTGGTAAAAACTCTGGTGCCCAAGCCTGCCAGTTCTTGACTGTCTCTGTCAGTGTTTTAGTTGTCTTTTCCTTTAAATAATAGTTTTGCGCATACTGACCAATCAGCAGTGTCATTTGAATGTTGGGTAGGGATTGCAGCACTTTCTGATGCCACAACTCAGCACATTCTGGTCTTGGAGGGAGGTCGCCACTTTTTCCTTTCCCCGGGTAACAAAACCCCATAGGCACAATCGCCACTTTTTGCTCGTCATAAAAGGTATCGCTGTCTATCCCTAACCATTCTCTCAATCGTTCACCACTGGCATCGTTCCAAGGGATGGATGACTCATGCACCTTGATGCCCGGCGCTTGACCTATGATCAGCAAGCGCGCGTTTGGGTGTGCTTGAATCACAGGATTAGCCCCATGTGATAGATGAGGCTCACAAGCGGTGCATTGTCGTATCTCGGTGAGCAGTGATGAGAACATCAGTAACCTTTGTCGAAGTCGATAGTGTGGTTCAGTTTAAAGCCATCTCGCCACTGTTGGTAATTCTCGGCGAAGATTTCTACTACTTGCCTTGGCTCGCTCAGTGCTGCAATGTGTGGAGTGATGGTCACTTGCGGCAGTTTCCAGAAAGGGTGATCTTTGGGTAGAGGCTCATTTTCAAACACATCTAGAAATGCGTGCTCCACCCACTTATTTTTAATCGCTAACAGTAATGCTTTGTTATCTAGGCTTTCCCCCCTGCCAACATTAAACAGCAGTACATTAGAGCAATAGCCTAGGGTAGTTTCATCCAACAGTTGATAGGTTTCAGCAGTTGATGGCAAGGTGTTGACCACAATATCCGCTTGTTTAAGGGCGGCTTCTATCTCATTGATGTGGAAAGTTTGTTTAAAGGTCTCTTGCTTTGATGGGATACCCGTACGGTTGACTCCAATGGTATAAATACCAAACGCAGCGGCAGTTTTCGCTAAATGACTTCCAATTGAACCTGTCCCTAAAATCACCATAGTTTTGCCAGCTAGGCTAGTATAAAGCTGTGGATGCCAATTCTTCTCGGCCTGTTGCTGGTGGTAATGAGGGAAGTGTCTGAAGTGACTGATCGTGTAACCCAACACGTATTCAGCGATCGCCGGGCCGAAAATACCTTTCACATTGGTGAGTGTATAGTCTTGGCGAAGATCTGGTTGGGTGAGCTTGTTAATTCCAGCATAGGTGCTTTGAACCCAGTCGAGTTGTTTAAACTCATCAAGGCGTTCAGC
The DNA here is from genome assembly GCF_054960695.1 of Vibrio sp. PSi01. Classification (NCBI taxonomy): domain Bacteria; kingdom Pseudomonadati; phylum Pseudomonadota; class Gammaproteobacteria; order Vibrionales; family Vibrionaceae; genus Vibrio; species Vibrio sp. PSi01. The sequence continues at coordinate 128,713 of NZ_JBHNYN010000012.1, read as the reverse complement.
TATGAGTGGAGGCGATGCCAAGACAACCTCGGCTAACTCGGGGTTTTGAGTGATTTCTAGGTCGGGTAAATCCTGGTTTAGAATTAGTTGCGTATAGGTATCGTCATGCTCAGTAAGAATATAGAGCTTATTCGTAAAATTGTTCATCGGCTTACCTTTTCCCCCTAGGGTTTATCAAGTACACTTTCGCTGTCTTTTTCTGCAATTATTGAGTGACTATGCTTCAGAATCCACTGCAGGTTCGTCTTGAAAAGTTAGAACCTTGGCAACAAATTACTTTTATGGCGTGTCTATGTGAGCGTATGTATCCTAACTATGCCATGTTTTGTGAGAATACAGAATTTGCGGAAGCTCGAATCTATCGTGACGTGTTGGATAGCATCTGGGAAATCTTAACGGTTAAAACTGCAAAGGTGAATTTTGAGCGTCAACTTGAGAAAGTTGAAGAGCTATTCCCTAGCGGTGATGATTTTGATTTTTATGGTGTTTACCCAGCCATGGATGCATGCCAAGGCTTAGCAACATTAATTCATGGTCTACTTGATCGTGAGCATATGTTGGAAGCTGTAATTAAAGTGAGTCAACAATCGGTGAAGACGGTTGCTGAGCTTGAGTTTGCTCAAGGCGCTGACGAAGTGACGAACGAAAACCAGAAAGAAAATGAAGCGGTGTGTGAAGAGTGGGATGTTCAGTGGGCGATCTTCCGACCATTACGTGAAACGGCAGAGCGCGACCTAGAATTGATTAAAGACTTACGCCACGAACTGCGTGAAGACCCTGTGAGTAACATTGGTGTTGCGTTGTAATTCGCTTTTGCGTCAAAGTATGAATAAAACAAAGGCTCCCTAGGGAGCCTTTGTTTTATCTGATGGTATGAAGCGTGGATTAAGAATCTTTTTTATCTTCGTTCTGCGCTTTGTCCTTTGATGAGCCGTTATCTGATTTTGAATCTGATGAGTTGTCGTCTACTAGAGTTTCCTCTGGCTCGTCCTCTTCATCGCGGTTTTCGATAACACCGTGTGTCTCTTTCCACGTTTCCCAGCGTTGGAACGCCAGTTCTTGCATATCGGTGGTTTTGTCCGCTTCATCGACGATCTCTTCACCAACTAAGTGTTCAAAGATATCTTCTAGGGTAATGATGCCTTGAATCGTACCGTATTCATCAACCACTAAAGATAGTTGAAGGCGGTTTGCCATCATCTGGTCAAAGGCTTTAGCCAAACCCATATTGTTCAGCAACACGTGGATAGGGCGCATAACTTCACCCAGAGCTTTTTCGCCACAACCTGCTTGCTGCAATCTAAATAGCTCTAAGCGGTGTACAAAACCAATGATGTTGTCACTCTGCTCGCTGTAAATCAACGGACGTGAGAATGGCGTGTCTTTATGTTGTTCTAGGAACGTATTCACACTCATTTCCGCATCAACACGGAATACCACTGGACGTGGTGTCATTACCTGAGTCACGGGTACATCTTGAATACCCAGTAGGTTGCTCAGAATTTTTGACTCACCTTCTGCAAACTCGCCGCTCTCTTTTGCCAAAATCGCCATTGCAGATAACTCATCACGCATTTTTGGTGCTTGGTGGCCACGAGCAAGACGTTTGGTGATCTGTTCTGAGAACCATACAAACGGTGTTAGGAAGAATACCATCCAGCGCAGCACGCTTGCCGAAGCAGGAGCAAGTTGACGCCAGTAGGTTGCACCAATGGTTTTTGGAACAATCTCAGACAACACCAAAATACCTAGCGTTAGCACGGCTGAGAAGACACCTAACCATTGGCTACCAAAAACAACAGCCGCTTGTGCACCTGCTGTCGCAGCACCGATAGTATGCGCGATGGTGTTGAGCGTTAAAATTGACGCAAGCGGGCGGTCAATATCTGTTTTCAGTTTGTCTAATGACTCTGCTGCAGGGTGCCCATTTTGTTTTAGTTGAGCAATATAGCTCGGACTAATACTCAAAAGTACAGCTTCCAAAACAGAACAAATAAAAGAAACTCCAATGGCAATGGAGACGTAAATAGTTAGCAGCAGCATGTTTGCCCTTAAATTAAATTGTACGCTTTAGCAGCGATTCAGCGTGGATTATAGAGATAAAGTAGTGGTTAGGTCATCATTAATTTTGCTCTCAGCCCCTTTTAAACAAGGGCTTGCCATCGAAATTCAGTAACAAATTGTGAGTTATTACTCATATTATGGCTAAAACTCCGGCATTAGAGCTAAAGATCGACGACAAACCTTTGCCAGATGGGGCATTTATGTTTTAGAGTGAATTGAATTCAAAAATACAAAGAAGGGAAACCTAAAATGAACAAGACTCAATTAATCGACTTTATTGCTGAAAAAGCGGACCTTTCTAAAGCACAAGCTAAAGCTGCTCTAGAAGCGACTCTTGGTGGTGTTACAGATGCTCTTAAAGACGGCGATCAAGTTCAGCTAATTGGTTTTGGTACTTTTAAAGTAAACCACCGTGCAGCTCGCACTGGTCGTAACCCAAAAACTGGTGATGAGATCCAAATCGCTGCGGCAAATGTTCCAGCATTTGTTGCAGGTAAAGCGCTGAAAGATTCAGTGAAATAATCTAAACTGTACCGAGGTAGTCGTATTCCACCTCGGTACAGGTTTTATGAAAAAAGCATTTCTTCTCGTTTCACTGTTATCTACATTTCTCATTGGCTGTTCTTCAACCAGTCCTCGCACCAACCTAGAGCAATTTGAAACCCACACCGGCGGCCAAGTTATGGGCGATGAGACGAGTTTCTACTGGGTCACTAACAAGCTAACGCAACCTCATACCTCTGCTGACTATGTCACTATGGGCGATTACGGCTGGTACAAAACTGACTATGCTTGGTCAGAAGATGTGCTTCGTGAATTTGTCCGTGAAGGCGAGCTACGCGATGACTCACTCTCATTAGTTCCGTATCGTGTGCATGTGCGTTTCAATCAATCTGGTGAAGCGGTATACCAGCAATATCGCCTTGATGGAAAAGTCCTACCGCTACAGTCGGTTCAACTGGACAGATTTAAACAGGAAGCGACATCTGCTCTCGACGTTACTGAGAAGCAAAATGATGCAGGGTTAGAGCTTTTACAGGGTTACTGGAATGGTAAAGTGTTTCAGACTTGTTCTGGTCAGCAATTTACTGACATTGAGTTCAACCAAACATTGCCTAATTTTGTGATTAACCGTTTGTCGTCTGTAGAAAGCTATGGTGCTTTTGTCGGCAAGGGATCTCTTAGAAAATTATCAGTCGCTGAATTCTTGATGTTGGCAGATGATAACCATCAGTGCATCGCAAGACCATCTTTACTGAAAGAGTAAAGAATATTGAAAAGATATAAGAGTATTTGGCCTACTATAGGCCAAGTGCTGATTAGTCAGTACAAGTACCACTAATCGGTAAAAAAGGCGCCTGTTGAGGCGCCTTTTCTTTTATTCAATTGCAGTTATTCATTTGCTGATATTCGAATCTAGCCGAATGATGATGTTGATTACTGCTCTTGTTCGCGCGCAATCGCACGATAACCGATGTCATTGCGGTGAAACATACCATTCCAGCTAACTTGCTTAGTCAACGCGTAAGCGCGTTCCTGAGCCTCAGAAACCGTGTTACCGAGTGCAGTCGCACAAAGTACACGACCACCGTTTGTCACCACATCGCCAGCTTCGTTATTTGTCGTACCTGCATGGAAAACCTTTTGGCCTTCAACTTCGCTTGTTGGTAGTGAAATAACGTCACCTTTTGCGTAGTCAGCAGGGTAACCGCCAGCTGCAAGAACGACACCAATAGACGCGCGTGGATCCCACTTAGACTCTGCTTCGTCGAGTTTCTCGTCGATAGCCATTAGGCAAAGCTCAACAAGATCCGATTCCATACGCATCATGATAGGTTGCGTCTCTGGGTCGCCGAAGCGGCAGTTGTATTCGATAACCTTAGGTGTGCCGTCAGCATCGATCATTAGTCCAGCGTAAAGGAAACCAGTGTAAGGTGCACCTTCTGCGTCCATACCACGTACCGTAGGGTAGATAACTTCCTCAAGGATACGGTTGTGGATTTCAGGCGTTACCACTGGGGCTGGAGAGTAAGCACCCATGCCACCTGTGTTAGGGCCTGTGTCTTTGTCGCCAACACGTTTGTGATCTTGGCTGGTGGCCATAGGAAGGACGCTAGAACCGTCAACCATTACGATGAAGCTTGCTTCTTCGCCTTCAAGAAACTCTTCGATAACCACGCGGCTGCCCGCTTCGCCAAATGCGTTGCCTGCTAGCATGTCTTTGATTGCGTCTTCTGCTTCTTCAAGGGTCATCGCAACGATAACGCCTTTACCTGCTGCAAGGCCGTCCGCTTTTACTACGATTGGAGCGCCTTGCTCACGTACGTAAGCGAGAGCTGGCTCAATCTCAGTGAAGTTTGCGTAGTAACCTGTTGGGATGTCATGACGAGCTAGGAAATCTTTAGTGAATGCTTTAGATCCTTCAAGCTGTGCTGCCGCTTGAGTTGGACCAAAGATAGGAAGACCTACTTCGCGGAATGCGTCAACGACCCCAATAACTAATGGCGCTTCAGGGCCAACGATGGTCAGTTCGATTTTTTTCTCTTGAGCAAACGAGACTAAACCAGCGATGTCTTCAACGCCGATGTTTACGTTCTCAAGTTTCGGCTCAAGTGCAGTACCTGCGTTACCTGGAGCGATGAATACCGTTTCGACATTTGGGTTTTGTGCCGCTTTCCAACCCAAAGCATGTTCTCTACCGCCAGCACCGATGATTAATACGTTCATGTTTCAATCCTTAAGTCTTTAATTCTTAAAAGCCCCTCAAAATTGAGAGGCTCGATAGCTACTAATCGTTTAGATAAACTAAATATTAGTGGCGGAAGTGACGCATGCCCGTAAATATCATCGCCATGCCGTGTTCGTCTGCTGCTGCGATAACTTCGTCATCACGCATAGAGCCGCCTGGTTGGATAACACACTTGATGCCAGCTTCTGCTGCCGCGTCGATACCGTCACGGAATGGGAAGAACGCGTCCGATGCCATTACACAACCTTCAACCTGTAGACCTTCGTCTGCCGCTTTGATGCCTGCGATTTTCGCAGAGTAAACGCGGCTCATTTGGCCAGCGCCGACACCAATTGTCATGTCGCCTTTCGAGTAAACGATAGCGTTAGATTTAACGTATTTCGCTACTTTCCAGCAGAATAGGGCATCTTTTAGCTCTTCAGCTGTAGGTTGGCGCTTAGAAACCACTTTAAGGTCATCTTCAGACACCATGCCTTGGTCGCGGTCTTGAACTAGCAAACCACCGTTAACGCGTTTAACGTCAAAGCCGGTTGTCTTCGTTGTCCACTCACCACACTCAAGTAGGCGAAGGTTTTTCTTAGCCGCTACGATTTCTACTGCTTCAGCAGAAACTGATGGTGCAATGATAACTTCAACGAATTGACGCTCTGTGATAGCCGTTGCTGTTGCAGCATCTAGTTCACGGTTGAAAGCGATGATGCCGCCAAATGCAGACGTTGGGTCTGTTTTGAATGCACGGTCGTAAGCTTCTAGGATGTCTTCACCTAGTGCTACACCACATGGGTTAGCGTGCTTAACAATCACACATGCTGGCTGGTCGAACTCTTTCACACACTCAAGTGCTGCGTCAGTATCAGCGATGTTGTTGTAAGAAAGGGCTTTGCCTTGAATTTGGCGAGCAGTAGACACTGACGCTTCTTCAGGGTTTGCTTCAACGTAGAATGCGGCTGCTTGGTGGCTGTTCTCACCGTAGCGCATGTCTTGTTTTTTCTCGAACTGTTGGTTGAACGTGCGAGGGAATTTAGACTCTTCGTCGCCTTCTTTGTTCTCGCCGTAGCTAGGAACCATAGTGCCGAAGTAGTTTGCGATCATACCGTCGTAAGAAGCCGTGTGTTCGAATGCTGCGATAGCGAGGTCGAAGCGAGTCTCTAGCGTTAGAGATTTCTCGTTCGCGTCCATTTCAGCGACAACGCGCTCGTAGTCGTGTGCGTTTACAACGATAGTCACGTCTTTGTGGTTTTTCGCTGCGGAGCGAACCATTGTTGGACCACCGATGTCGATGTTCTCAACTGCATCAGCAAGGGTACAACCTTCTTTAGCAACGGTTTCTGCGAATGGGTATAGGTTTACAACAACCATATCGATAGGGTTGATACCGTGAGTTTCCATCACGTCATCATCTTGGCCACGACGGCCTAGAACACCACCATGAACTTTTGGGTGCAGAGTCTTAACACGGCCATCCATCATTTCTGGGAAACCAGTGTAGTCAGATACTTCTGTAACAGAGATGCCTTTTTCAGCAAGCAGGCGAGCAGTGCCACCGGTAGATAGGATATCTACACCACGGTTAGCAAGAGCTTGTGCAAATTCAACGATACCAGTTTTGTCTGATACGCTGATTAGAGCGCGGCGAATTGGACGAGCGTTATTCATGCTTCCATCTTCCTCAAATTCATGGGGTTAAAATAAAGATATTTGCCAAAAAAGAACTTGTTTCTACCTTCTTAACATGGGTTATCTTAGATACCGGTAAGAGATAAAATATTGGCCAGTTTTGGTAAAGACCTTTTGGGGTCGTCTTATGATTAAGCTATAAGATAACCAACTCCAAATTTGATGGCGCAGATTCTAACTAATTTATTACAAAAAAGCTCGCGCAATCGTTTGGCATCTCAAAATTAATTATGAAAAGTGTCATTTCAACCTGAAAAGTAACGATAAGGTTAATTATGGAATGGACGAAGGAATAGGAAAAACATGTTTCAGATCGGTGAATTAGCGAAACGATGCGGTGTGACAGCCGATACCTTACGGTTTTATGAAAAAAATAACCTGATCGCACCTGCCAGTCGCAGTGAATCAGGTTATCGACTATATGATGAAAATAATCAGAAACAGGTGACCTTTATTCTAAAATCTAAAGAGTTAGGGTTGAGTTTGGATGAGATCAAAGAATTACTCGAGATTCGCTTGGAAGCGACGCAGCACAGTTGTGCCGAAGTTAAATCGATTACAACAGCCAAGTTGGAGATGATTGATGAGAAAATTACAGAGCTCACTAAGATTCGCACTGCTCTGAGGAAGATTAACGATGCGTGCTGTGGCCACATAGACGACAACGCAAGCCATTGTTCTATTTTAGCCGCCTTGGACTCTGCAAACATTGATAAAGGACGCTGTTGTCGCTCTGGAGACTAACCTGCGGCTAATTGAAGAACCATAAGCCAAAAAAAAGCCAAACTCAAAAAATGAGCTTGGCTTTCATTCAAAAAATTACGAAAGAACGATTAGTTCATGCCGTATTTTTTAAGTTTCTTGCGAAGAGTACCGCGGTTAATACCCATCATGGTTGCTGCGCGAGTTTGATTACCGCGAGTGTATTGCATGATAGTGTCTAGTAGTGGCTGTTCAACTTCAGCTAATACTAATTCGTATAACTCGCTGACTTCTTGACCGTTTAATTGAGCAAGGTAATTTTTCAATGATGCTTTAACTGAGTCACGTAGTGGCTTCTGCGTGATTTGGTCTTGTGATGTAACTGTAGTTACTGTCAATGCTTCTGAAGTCAGATTTTGTTCGAACATATTCGGTCTAGCTCTTCTCGTAATTATGGTGCAACGTTATCAAAAAAACCTTCTAGCGCCTCAAGCTGCAGATCACCTGCTTCGAATGCGTTGAAGGTACGGCGAAACTCACTCGCTTGTTCATGTTCTTTTAGGTACCAACCCACATGCTTACGAGCGATGCGAGGGCCTAAAAACTCTCCATAAAATTCATGTAGAGCATGCACATGACCAAGCATGATGTCTTTCACTTCCGAAATCGGGAGTGGGTCCATCGTGGTACCGTTTTCCAAATAGTGTAGGATTTCGTTAAAAATCCAAGGACGTCCTTGGGCAGGTCGACCTATCATTAAAGCATCAGCGCCAGTGTACTCCAGCACAAACTTCGCTTTTTCCGGACTATCGATATCACCGTTAGCGATGACCGGAATAGATACTGCTTGTTTCGCTGCTTTAATGTGTTTGTATTCTGCCTCACCTTTGTACATACAAGCGCGTGTTCTTCCATGGAGGGCAAGAGCTTGTATGCCGCAGTCTTCGGCTATTTTAGCAATTTGGACACAGTTTCTATTGTCTGTATCCCAGCCTGTTCGCGTTTTCAACGTTACTGGAACGTCGACAGCATTTACCACAGCTTTCAGAATTTCTTCAATGAGTTCTGGATGCTGAAGTAGGGCTGAGCCCGCAAGCTTCTTATTCACTTTTTTGGCTGGACATCCCATGTTGATATCGATGATTTGCGCACCGTTATCCACATTAAATTGAGCAGCCTCGGCCATAAGCTGTGGATCTGCACCAGCGATTTGTACTGAACGAATGCCCGATTCGCCTTCATGTACCATACGCTGCTGAGACTTTGACGTTTTCCAAACTTTCGGATTGGAGGACATCATTTCACTGACTGCCATCCCCGCACCGTAGCGAAGACACAACTCACGGAATGGTCTATCCGTTACGCCAGCCATAGGAGCGACGATTAGATTGTTCTTAAGTTGATAATTTCCGATTTTCAAAAATGTCATCACAGTTCTGTACCAGCAAGGGCGCGCATTTTACGCATTTTTTCGCTGCGTGAAAAGACTAATATTTGAGCATTTACAATTTGTTTTTGTAATTCGCTTAAATTTCAGTCAATTAGCGCCCAAAGTCTTGTCTAGCCTTGCTTGCGACCTGAGATGCGACACCATTCTTGTTGTTCAATGATCGGATCAATGTGAAGTTCATCACGATAATAAGTCGCTACATCTTCCGCTTGTGTATCTAAAACACCCGACATCGCTAGTACACCATTTGGCTTAACTAGGCCTTTGATGATGCTTGAAAGGTCACGTAATGGACCTGCAAGAATGTTGGCAACCACAACGTCAGCTAGCAAACCTTCAGGTTGATCTTGTGGTAAGAATACGTCTAATTGGTCTGCCACGCCGTTGCGCTGTGCGTTGTCTTTTGAAGCCAGCAGAGCTTGAGGATCAATGTCGATCCCGATAACTCTTGCTGCGCCAAGTTTGATTGCAGCGATCGCAAGGATGCCAGAGCCACAACCGAAGTCGATTACGGTTTTTCCCGTTAGATCTAGGCCTTCAAGCCACTCAAGACACAATGCGGTGGTTGGGTGAGTACCCGTACCAAACGCTAGACCAGGGTCCAGCATGACGTTTACTGCGTCTGGTTCTGGGATATCACGCCAGCTAGGGCAAATCCAAAGACGCTCACCAAACTTCATTGGGTGGAAGTTATCCATCCATTCACGTTCCCAGTCTTTGTCTTCGATTTGCTCTACTTTATGAGCAAAGTCAGTAGGGAACATGTTGCTAGCTTTAATCTGTGCTAGGACGACACCTGTATCAGTCTCAGCGTCATAAAGCGCGAGAATGTCAGTATCACCCCAAAGGCGAGTTTCACCCGGCAGAGGCTCAAATACAGGGGTATCTTGTGCATCAAGGAAAGTTACGGAAAGAGCACCAGTCTCTTCCATTAACATGTCGCCGATCTGTTCGGCATTTTCATTGGTAGCATTAAGCTTGATTTGAATCCAAGGCATGGCTGCATCTTCTATATGAGAAAAATTGGATGGCGAGTCTAGCAGAAAATATGAGCAAATTCACCAAAACCCCATGGAATATAAAAGGGATTATCGATTGATTTTTTCGAGTGCTCTAAAAACAAAAAATGCCCACCGAAGTGAGCATTTTACCTGTTCTTAAAAGAACGAATGATAGAGGCTAGCTTCTATTGGAGACCAAGCTTCTTCTCAAGGTAGTGGATATTTGCACCACCGTGTTGGAAGTTTTCGTCGTTCATAATAGCCAATTGAAGCTCAGTATTAACGTTAATGCCTTCAATAATCATCTCACCCAATGCGTTCTTCATACGAGCGATAGCAACATCACGGTTCTCACCGTAAGTGATCAGCTTACCAATCATTGAATCGTAGTGTGGTGGTACTGTGTAACCCGTATAGATATGAGATTCCCAACGTACACCCATGCCGCCTGGAGCGTGGAAGCGTTGAATCTTACCTGGTGAAGGTAGGAAACGAACAGGATCTTCCGCGTTGATGCGACATTCGATTGAGTGACCACGCAGCTTAATATCATCCTGTGTAAATGATAGAGGCTGACCTGCAGCAATACGCAGTTGCTCTTTCACTAGGTCTATACCTGTTACCATTTCAGTAATCGTGTGCTCAACCTGGATACGAGTGTTCATTTCGATGAAGTAGAACTCACCGTTCTCGTATAGGAATTCAAATGTACCTGCGCCGCGGTAACCAATCTCAAGACATGCACGAGTACAGCGTTCGCCGATGTATTTACGCATCTCTTCAGTGATACCTGGGGCTGGTGCTTCTTCCACAACTTTCTGGTGACGACGCTGCATAGAACAGTCACGTTCACCTAGGTGGATAGCATTGCCTTGGCCATCTGCAAGTACTTGTACTTCAATGTGACGTGGGTTTTCTAGGAATTTCTCCATGTAAACCATATCGTTGTTGAAACAAGCTTTTGCTTCTGCACGAGTCATTGCGATAGCTTCTGTTAGTTCTGCTTCAGAACGAACAACACGCATACCACGACCGCCGCCACCGCCAGATGCTTTGATGATAACTGGGAAACCAATGCGCTTAGCGTGCGCTTTGTTTTTTGCATCGTCATCATCAAGAGGGCCATCAGAACCGGGTACACAAGGTACGCCAGCTTTCTTCATTGACGTGATAGCTGACACTTTGTCACCCATCATGCGAATGGTTTCAGCTTTAGGGCCAACGAAGATAAAACCACTGCGTTCTACCTGTTCTGCAAAGTCTGCATTTTCAGATAGGAAGCCGTAGCCTGGGTGGACAGCGACTGCACCCGTTACTTCAGCTGCGCTGATGATACGAGGAATGTTTAGGTAGCTATCGATACCACGAGCTGGACCGATACAAATGGTTTCGTCTGCAAGTAGTACATGCTTAAGATCACGGTCAGCAGTTGAGTGAACCGCTACCGTTTTAATACCAAGTTCTTTACATGCACGCAGAATACGTAGTGCAATTTCACCACGGTTCGCGATTACTAATTTATCTAACATAATGAGTGCTCTCTATTATTCGATAATTACTAGAGCTTGGTCGAATTCTACTGGCTGACCGTCTTCAACAAGGATTGCGGTTACCACACCAGATTTATCAGCTTCGATTTGGTTCATCATTTTCATTGCTTCAACGATACATAGCGTTTCGCCAGCAGTTACAGATTGACCAACCTTAACGAATGGTTTTGCATCTGGGCTTGGAGCGCCGTAGAAAGTACCAACCATTGGAGAAAGAACTTGGTGACCAGTTGGAACTGCAGGAGCCGCTGCTTCTGCTGCTACAGGAGCCGCCGCAGGAGCTGCTGCCGCTGCTACAGGAGCTGGAGCTGCTGCATATTGAATCGGTGCAACAGGTGCAGTACTGTTACGACTGATTCGTACTGACTCTTCACCTTCAGAGATTTCTAGCTCAGAAATACCAGACTCTTCAACCAATTCGATTAGCTTTTTGATTTTGCGAATATCCATTGTTTCTTTCTCTTTATCTGTTAATTGAACTTACTCTATGACTGAGTAGGTTAGTAATAGTTCGTTGTTTATGTTTACTTTGAGTTGAGCTTGCTGAGCGCAGCGGTCAAAGCAAATTGATAACCTTGAGCACCTAAGCCACAAATCACACCTTCTGCTTTATCAGATAGGTATGAGTGGTGACGGAATGGTTCACGTGCGTGAACATTCGATAGATGAACCTCAATAAATGGGATAGCTACACCAAGTAGTGCATCACGCAGTGCCACACTGGTATGTGTAAAGGCTGCTGGGTTGATAATAATGAAATCAACATTTTGATAAGCACTATGGATAGCCTCAATCAGCTCATACTCACGATTTGACTGTAAGTGAGATAGCTCAACATCGTGTGCTTTCGCTTGCTCTGTCAATGAGCTAATAATCTGGTCAAGTGTTTGAGAACCGTAGTGTGCAGGCTCTCTAAGGCCTAACAGGTTAAGGTTTGGGCCATTTAAAACTAGAATGCGAAACTTTGTAGACATCGTGGGGCTATCTTCCTTTATCGTGTTTACGAACGTGAATGTTGCCATTTTATTGAAAATTTGGGGTTAATTTTCAGTGAGAAAAACCCAAAATTAAAAATTAGAACCAGATTATAGCTAATTCAGCGCAAATCGCAGCAATTTACTGGTCTAATCTCCTATTGATACAACATGGAATTGTTACCAACTTAACAAAAAACCGTTGTATCCTTAATTTTGTGGGAGATATTTGAGATCAAGATCAGCCATAAAAAAACCGCCACATAGGTGACGGTTTAGGATGAGCCTGTTTTAAACGGTAATTAGCTCGTGTTGCTGGTTGATTATGCCAGTTCGGCTTTCTCTGCGATGAGCTTATCGACCACACTTGGATCTGCTAGTGTCGAAGTATCACCTAAGTTCCCCGTGTCGCCAGTGGCAATCTTACGCAAGATACGGCGCATAATTTTGCCTGAACGCGTTTTCGGTAACGAGTCGGTCCAGTGCAGGACATCGGGTGTTGCGATTGGGCCAATTTCTTTTCGTACCCAGTCTTTCACTTCTTTATGAAGCTCTGCGGTTGGGAACTCGCCATCATTCAGTGTGATGTAAGCATAAATTGCTTGGCCTTTAATATCATGAGGGATACCCACAATCGCAGCCTCAGCGATCTTATCGAACGCCACTAGAGCCGATTCAATCTCAGCGGTACCCATACGGTGACCTGATACGTTAAGTACATCATCGACACGACCAGTAATCCAGTAGTAGCCGTCTTCATCACGACGAGCACCGTCACTGGTGAAGTACATCCCTTTAAAAGTAGAGAAGTAAGTCTGTTCAAAACGGTCATGATCGCCATGAACGGTACGCATTTGACCTGGCCAAGAGTCCAGAATAACTAGGTTGCCGTCGGTTGCACCCTCAATGATATTACCCATGTTGTCAACCAACGCCGGTTGCACACCGAAGAATGGACGAGTTGCAGAGCCTGGTTTTAAGTCTGTTGCGCCCGGCAGTGGTGCAATCAAGATACCGCCCGTTTCTGTTTGCCACCATGTATCAACAATTGGCGATTGCTCATTACCGATTGTTTTGTAGTACCACTCCCACGCTTCAGGGTTAATAGGTTCACCCACTGACCCCATGATTCGTAAACTGTCACGAGAGGTGCCTTCAACGGCTTCATTACCTTTCGCCATTAATGCACGAATCGCGGTTGGCGCAGTATAAAGAATATTGACTTGGTGCTTATCAACCACTTCGCTCATACGACTGGTATTAGGGTAATTAGGCACACCTTCGAATAGGATTGTTTTTGCACCATTGGCTAGTGGTCCGTAAACAAGGTATGTGTGACCGGTAATCCAACCCACATCGGCAGTACACCAGAAAGTCTCGCCTTCTTGATAGTCGAATACGTATTTGAAGGTCATTGCTGCATAAACAAGGTAGCCACCTGTAGTGTGCATAACGCCTTTAGGTTTACCTGTTGAGCCTGACGTATAAAGAATGAATAGTGGATCTTCTGCGTTCATCTCTTCTGGTGGGCAATCTGTAGATACATTAGCAATAGCATCGTGCCACCACACATCGCGGTGTTCGTGCCATGCAACATCACCGCCAGTGCGTTTGAATACAACAACCTTCTCGATGTTTTTCACTTCAGGGTTAGTCAGTGCTTCGTCGACATTCTTCTTCAGTGGAACCGCACGGCCGCCACGCACGCCTTCATCGGCAGTGATAACGACTTTAGAGTTGGAATCGATAATACGACCGGACAGTGCTTCTGGTGAGAAACCGCCAAATACCACTGTGTGAACCGCACCGATACGGGTACATGCCAGCATGGCAACTGCAGCTTCTGGAACCATTGGCATGTATAAACAAACCACATCCCCTTTGCGTACGCCTTGCTCTTTTAAAGCATTAGAAAACAGGCACACTTCTTTGTGCAGTTCGTTGAAGGTTAGGGTTTTATCATCAGTAGGGTCATCGCCTTCCCAGATGATAGCAACCTCATCACCTCGTTCAGCAAGGTGACGGTCGATACAGTTAGCCGAAACGTTAAGCGTGCCATCTTCAAACCATCGAATATCAATGTGGCCAGGGTCGAAAGAAGTATTTTTTACCTGTGTGAAAGGCTTGATCCAATCAACGATTTTTCCGTGTTCACCCCAAAAGCCTTCAGGGTCAGAAACAGATTGCTGGTACATGGCTAGGTAAGTGTCATTATCCGCGTGTGTGGTTGATTTAATATTTTCTTTTACCGGATAAACGTGGGCTTCACTCATTGCATCTCTCCTTGTGCCTACATTCTAAATGAACTGGCAACTTCCTTTGTGTTCAGTTTTTAAGTCTATTACAGGACTGTCGTTGTGTTATCACTCTCGGCTAGGACGACGATTTCCACAATTAGACTTTAGGATGAGACGCCGCTTTTCACTTACAAAATAGCAAGTTAAGTTCATTTTTGAGATGTTGCTCTCTATGTGGAAAGCTTGCAGTTGAATTACGAATAAGAAGAGTTGAAGCGGGGCAAGTCGCCGTGCTTAAGGCGGACAAAGATCAGTGCTGCGGAGATAGCGTCTTGTAATGCATCATGTTTATTGACCGGGATAGGTAAATCGAGCTGGCGACAAATCGCATCCATGCTGAGGTCGAAATAAGCGTTGGGTAGCTGTCTTTCGAGTTTGTCTTGATAGAGTTGGCTCACTTCGACTAATCGGTTAGGCAGTGGAAATCCAAGCTGTTTTAAAAAGGCACGATCGAGGATTTTCTTATCATAACGAATGTGATAGCCGACTAAAGGACGATTTCCGATGAAGTTTAGTAGCTCAATCAGGGCTTGTTTTTCTTCTAGACCGTGCTTTAAATCTTGGTGACGAATACGGTGAATCTTGATGGAATTGCAATCGAGCGATTGTGGCGCTCGAAGCCTAACTTCAAAAGGCTCACTGGTAATAATTCGATTGCCAATGATTTTTGTGGCGGCAATGGTGACTAATTCGGCCTGATTGGGGTCGAGGCTGGTGGTTTCACAATCTAAAGATACGTATTCATTATGGGCAGGCGCAACAAACAGAGGCTGATAAGGGGACCCTTTGAGTTTGTGGTGCCAGAAATAACGAACCAATCTATTCATCGCTCAATTGCCTCAATCTCTTATCTGATAATGATAGCCGAGCCATTGCTTGAACTTTTTGACCACATGCAGGCTATGGCGAAGCAGATCTCTATCTGCTCGCTCCATCAATTTAACGTTAATTTTATTGCTGCTGTGCTGTTGGGATAGTCGCTGAGATAACCGCCACTTAAAGAACTGCTTGAGTGCCTCGTTAAGGTTGTCAGCGGTGCTTTGTTCTAATACATTTTTATTGACGAGCTGTTCAATACGCTCAAAGGTGTTGTTTACGGTGACTCCATGCTCAAGGCTGAGTGCCCGAATACCATGGACTAGAGGAAAAATACCGCCTCGTTTGATATCGAGCCCTGACTTGGACTGTTTAACATTGCCAAACAAAGTGAGGGGAACCGAAAAGCTAAGGGCAGGGCGACAAAACTCAGTGAGGATTAACTCCTGTCCCAACATCAAATTACTCAGGTGCTGCTTGACCGGTTTTAAAAGTTCTCTGTTACCCGCAACGGCGTGTGCATCCGCCATGATAGCAATATCCATGACGGTTTCTGGCGTGGCTTTTCTTACCCAACTCGTGAGGGTTTGTTTCCATTCTTGCTGAGAGTGCACCCATTTAGGGTTGTTGACCATTACGTTGCCTGGGCACAGTGGGTAACCTAATTGTTGCAGAGTGTGGGTGAGCTCGTTCATGGCACTTTGGCATTGATGCCACTCCAAGCCATCTTGAATGATGAGCGCATTATCTTGATCGGTTTTGAGAATCTGCTCTCCACGGCCTTCTGACCCCAGAACAATTAGACAGCAGTGATTATGCAGCGCGGGTGGAATCGTGAGTTCAAAGGCTTTCTCAATTATCTGCTCGTTGACCGCTGAAATGAGCTCCATGATAAAGCGCGTGCGAATGCCATTACCGAGCAGGCTTTCGACCAATTGACGTTGTTTGTTGGAGGCCATTGCCAATTCTTCAACGCTGGTAGCTCGCGCAATACGTAAAGTGAGAACGTGTGAATGAGTGGAAAACGCACTAAGAATCTGAGTCATGTCCACCATACCAACTGCATTTAAACCATCACAAACCATCAACCTTTTTACGCGATTTCTGGTCATGGTAATCATGGCATTAAACAGGAAGTCACCTTGATTGACATTCATCACTGGAAAGGTCGCTATGTCACCAACAGGCGTATCCAGAGGGCGGTTATCTAACATTACAGCATGTAATAAATTGGTTCTTGTGACAATTCCATACGGTAAGGTACATGATGATCTAAAAGCTTTTTGATCATAATGTTCTAAATGAACCAAGGCCGAGTCCAGCCCTTGTTCTTTAAGGGTTTGAGTGACTTGGTTGATAGGTTGGTTTGGTTCAAGTATCAGTGGAGGGTGATAGATCGACTCGTCTACTTTGGTCAGTATGAACTCGGCAAGATTCTGTTGCTGTTGAGCGGCTTCAATTAGCGCTTTTCTTGTCGAAAGGTTGTTATCAAAGTATGCGGCAAACTGGCCATTGGCGTGGTACAGCTCGAGAAAGACATCGGTTGGTAGTAGGTAGCTTAAAGTATCTTCTAGCGCGATATATTGGTGTTTGGTATGCGCGTCGAATTGGCTGCGGACATCAAAAATATCGTCATTGGCATAGTGAGCATAGATCTCACCATCACTGCTTGCCCGCTCTTCGACTGCGCCTTTAATCAGAATATGCAGGTGACGACTTGGTTGGTCAGCTTCCAAAATCACCTCGTGCGCTCGGTAGTAAACCACATCCAATGACGAACGCAGTGTTAACTGCTCCGTATCGGACAGGCTATCGAAAGGTGGGTGCTGCATATTAAATTTATCAGGCATAAGCATCGAAACAATTGGGAGTCTTTACTTAGTCTGGCAAATTACCAGCGAAGCTCCAGACGACTTTAGTCTAAATGCGAGAATGGGTATCGATGAGAGTGAGATATTTCATTGAAATGCGATATTCAAACTAATTGAATATGGGAATACTATCCCAGTAATAATTCCCTTTTTCATCGTATGCGAGATAGGCATAATTAGTGCTGCCTTTTTCCGCACATTTTTATAGGTTATTTATGTTTAGCCCTTCCCCTTATGGCTGGATCTCTCAGTATTTTCTTGGTTTCTTTTTTGCGTATGGCGTGTACTTGCCATTTTGGGCATTGTGGTTTGAAGACCAGGGCGTGTCTGCTGGTGATATTGGCGTATTAATTGGTATCGGTTTTGCGACGCGTTGTGTTGCCAACCTAGTGATTACTCCACGAATCCATAAAGTGGAACATCTAATGCCAGCTCTGCGTTGTTTGAGCTTTGCAGCCTTATTGTTTGTCGGTTTCCATTTCTTTACTGGTGGTAGCTTCTTATTGATGTTGCTAGCCACAGTATTGTTCAATCTATGTTGTGGGCCGATCATTCCTCTTTCTGATGCGATGGCGAACCATTACAGCCGCTTGAAAATGCTCGACTACGGCCGTACTCGTTTGTGGGGGTCGATTGCTTTTATTGCAGGTTCAACCGTGGTTGGTTTCCTAGTGGCCAAATTTGGCACTGATATGATTCTGTATACGGCTCTTGCGGGTGTGCTGCTGTCATTAGTTTTAGCGATGAGAAATCCTAACGTGATGCCAGTGACGTTATCGGAACAACAAGCGGAACGACCTAAATTAGCTGAACTGTTGCGTGAATCATCTGTGGTTAAGTTTTTGGCTTTGATGGCACTGCTACAAGGTAGCCACGCCGCTTATTACAGCTTTAGTGCTATTTATTGGAAAGAAGCAGGGCATTCGGAAGCGGTTATTGGTTATTTGTGGAGTTTAGGTGTTGTCGCAGAAGTTGCGGTGTTTGCTTTAAGTAAGCGACTTTTCTCTGGTCTTACTCTTCGCACTCTGTTTGTGATTGCTGCATTCGGTGTGATGGCTCGTTGGGGTATTACAGCATCAACGACAGCGATTTTTGCACTGGTTATGGTGCAACTGCTGCACGGTGTGACGTTTGCGATGGCACACATCGCAGCGATTCAATACATCCAGTCTGAAGAACCGAATAAGATGGTCGCACTACAGGCTCTGTATAACGCGATTCCATTAGGTGCTTTTATCGCACTAATGACCACCTTTAGTGGTTGGGGCTACGAGCTTTGGGGCGCCAATATTTTCTGGGGTATGGCTGCTATGGGTGCACTTGCTCTATTCATTAAGTTGGATGAGAGAAGTTCAGTGGTTGAGATTAATCAATTAGATTCGGAACAGTCAGAATCTCAAAGCAAATGCTGATAATTAGAGTCTGAAGCACAGAATTTAAGCGATGCGATTGAGTTAATGACCCATCCTTAGTTAAATAAAACCTCTCCCTTATGGAGAGGTTTTTTTATGGATGAAAAAGGGTTTTTAATGCAAGGATGGATAGTAATTCCAGTCTCTTTAGCCTACTTGGGTGTGTTATTTCTGATCGCTTGGTATGGAGACAGGCAGGTTCGTTGGCTATCGCGTTGGCGCCCGTGGATCTATAGCCTCTCAATTGCGGTGTATTGTACTTCGTGGACATTCTATGGAACGGTCGGGCAGGCCAGCAATAACCCTTGGTCCTTTTTACCCATTTATCTCGCGCCTATTTTGGTATTTACACTTGGGTGGCGGATCTTAGCGCGGCTGATACTCATTGCGAAGCGTGAACATATCACCTCAATTGCTGACTTTATTGCGGCTCGTTATGGCAAATCTCAAGGGCTAGCGGTTGCCGTGACCATCATTGCTGTGGTCGGTATTCTTCCTTATATCGCATTACAACTTCGCGGTATTACCATGGGGTTAGATATTGTTGCCCCAAATCTGGCGGCTGATTTCGGCTATCAAGATTATCACGTGTCTTGGTTTGTGGTTGGTGCTTTGGCTATTTTTACGATGCTGTTTGGTACTCGGCACATCGATAACACAGAGCATCACCGTGGCATGATGATGGCGGTGGCATTTGAATCCATCGTTAAGCTCGCGGCTTTTTTAATTGTCGGTCTGTTTATTATTTATCTGGCGATGAGTAGCGATAAAATCGACCTACTTGATGTTGCAGCCTCCACCTATAAATCACCTAACATTCCGACCTTAATCATTCATACCGTTTTAACCATGCTGGCGATTGTTTGCTTACCTCGTCAGTTCCATACCATGGTTGTTGAGAACGAGCGCCCACAGGATTTACATACCGCTCGTTGGTTATTCCCGGTTTACCTAATCTTGATGGGGCTGTTTGTTCTGCCCATTGCTTGGGCGGGTCAGGGGTTACTCACCAACATGCCTGCCGATACTTATGTCATCAGTGTACCAATGGCTGAAGGAGCGAATCACATTGCCTTGTTAGCCTTTCTTGGCGGTACTTCAGCGGCCAGTGGTATGGTGATTGTTTCGACTATTGCACTAGCGATTATGGTGTCGAACGACTTAGTGATGCCATTGCTGCTGCGCCGGATGCGTTTGACTCAAAGAACCCATAAGCATTTTTCTGGCCTGTTATTGGTGATTCGTCGTGGGTTAATTCTACTGCTTTTACTTGGCGCTTGGGTATTCTATCAGGCGCTAGATACGATCCATTCTTTGTCGGCGATCGGTTTTCTCTCCTTTGCTGCTATCGCGCAATTTGCACCGGCATTATTAGGTGGTTTGTATTGGCGTCCAGGTAATCGCAAAGGTGTCTATGTCGGTTTGTTAGTCGGGTCAGTCGTTTGGCTTATTACCTTGATGAGCCAAACCAGCATGTTGGCAGGTGATAGCGAAAGCAACCTATTGTTATGGATAATCACGCCACCCGAATTGCTCAGTAGCTGGGATATCAGTAGCTCAAACTGGGGTATTGTATTGAGTATTACGCTCAATACTTTGTGTTATACCGTGGTGTCAATGACGACCAGACCAAGCCTAAGTGAGCGCTTACAATCAGCGGCATTTGTTGGCACTCCGCTGCCTGAAAATGAAAATATAAGCCTCTATCAGAGCCGTGTCACGGTAGCTGAATTGGAGATGTTGGCGTCTCGTTTTGTCGGTCGTAAACGGGCAAAAAGTGCCTTACACAGTTACTGGCAACAACATGGTCAACCGCTACTTCCAAATCAACAAGCGCCTGCAAGTTTGATTCGACATGCAGAACGCGTGCTTGCGGGTGTGTTTGGTGCATCTTCAGCTAAGTTAGTACTTACTTCTGCTTTACAAGGCAGAAATATGCAGCTTGAAGAAGTGGCGACCATCGTTGATGAAGCCTCTGAGCTATATGATTTTAGTCGTGGCTTACTGCAAGGTGCAATCGAGCATATTGGCCAAGGTATTGCGGTGGTAGATAAACAGATGAGGCTGGTGGCATGGAATCAGCGCTATTTAGAATTGTTTGAATTTCCTGCGGGGTTGATTCAAGTCGGTCGACCAATCGCTGATGTCATTCGTCATAATGCTGAACAAGGTTTGTGTGGTCCAGGCGACCCAGAGGATCACGTTCGACGTCGTGTTTATCACCTTGAGCAAGGCACTCGACATACATCTTCTCGTATTCGTCCTGATGGTCGAGTCATTGAAGTTCAAGGTAACCCGATGCCAAGTGGTGGCTTCGTCATGAGTTTTACTGACATCACGGTATTTAGACAAGCCGAGCAAGCGCTGAAAGATGCCAATGAAAGTTTAGAATCAAGAGTCCATGAACGAACCCAAGAGCTCGAAAAACTTAACCATCGCTTAGTAAAAGCAACGCAAATATCTGATCAAGAATCACAATCTAAGAGTCGTTTTTTAGCAGCGGTTAGCCATGATTTAATGCAACCACTGAATGCTGCTCGTTTGTTTGCTTCTTCACTCTCTGAAGTGGCAAAGGAACAAGAGGTGAAGCAGCTTTCATCCCATATCGAAAGTGCACTTGGTGCTGCTGAGGACTTGATTGGTGATTTATTAGATATCTCTCGATTGGAGTCGGGAAAGTTAGAAACCAATGTTCATGCGATTGCCGTGCATGATGTTCTTATCCATTTGAATGCTGAATTTAGTGCTTTGGCGACACAACAAAAAATCCAGTTCAAGATGATCCCTTCATCTCTGTTTATTCATTCTGACCCCAAATTGTTAAGGCGTGTTATTCAGAACTTTTTGACCAATGCTTTTCGTTACAACCCGGAAGGGAAAGTAGTACTGGGTGCGAGACGAGTTAACGGCCAGGTGCGAATTGATGTGTGGGATAACGGAACGGGTATCGACGAAGATAAGCAGCAAGAGATCTTTGAAGAGTTTACTCGTGGTAGCCAAGTTCGTGCCGATCAAGGCTTGGGGTTGGGGCTCGCGATTTCTAAAGGCATCGCTCATGTTTTAGGTCACCAAATATCAATGCGATCATGGCCAGGGCAAGGCAGTGTTTTTTCTATCACCTTGGCTAGAGCCGAACAGGTTACTCCAATTGTACAAGTTTCAGCGCCAATGGCGACCAGCGACATCGAACACCTGAAAATATTGTGTGTCGATAATGAGCGCGAGATTTTGGTCGGGATGGAGAACTTGATTGGTCGCTGGGGCTGTGAGGTTAAGACGGCCGTCGACTTAGTCGAAAGCTTGAAGTGTCTCGATGATGATTGGCATCCGGATGTAATTTTCTCTGATTATCGCCTCGATAATGGCCGAACGGGGCTGGAAGTTTTGCAACAGTGTCGTTTACGTCTTGGCGACTCTTTTGAAGGTGTCATCATCAGTGCTGATAGAACCGATGACATGTTGGCTGCGATAAAGGCTAACAGCTTCAGCTTTATTGCTAAGCCAGTGAAACCGCTAAAACTCAGAGCAGTCTTAAATCGGGTGAGTTAATTAGGAATAATAAGCTCTAATTCCTAATTAATGAACGGATGTAAAAAGGCCTCGGATGAGGCCTTTTTTGTTTCAGTAAGGCTCGTTAATACCTATTTATTTGCTAATTTAATAATTTGCTAACGAGCTAGCCCGCAATGCCGCCCTGCGTCAGTGTGCTTGGATCAAGCAGCTTGCTGAGTTCTTCTCGGCTTAGGTCTGTTTCTCGCTCTGCAACATCGAGGATCGGTAAACCTTCTTTATAGGCCTTCTTGGCAATATCTGCCGCTTTTAGGTAACCAATCACAGGGTTTAGCGCTGTGACTAAAATCGGATTCTTTGACAGTGCCAAATCGAGATTGTCTTGGCGTACAGCGAAGGAAACGATGGCTTTGTCTGCCAAGGCGACAGAACTATTTGCTAACAATTCAATACTTTCTAACACGTTATGAGCAATCACCGGCAACATCACATTCAGTTGGAAGTTACCAGATTGCCCAGCCAGCGTAATGGTGGTGTCATTTCCTATCACTTGCGCTGCAGCCATTGCTGCGGCTTCTGGAATCACTGGGTTTACTTTTCCAGGCATGATAGACGACCCTGGCTGTAGCGCCTGTAATTCAATCTCACCTAAGCCCGCCAACGGCCCGGAGTTCATCCAGCGAAGATCGTTTGAGATCTTCATGATCGCAACTGCTGCAGTTTTAAGCTGGCCAGACAATGCGACGATCGCATCTTGGCTGCTGAGGTTAAAAAAGAAGTTTTCACTCGAGGTAAAACTGATCTTTGTCGATTGAGAAAGGTTACTCGCAAATTTATCGGCAAAGCGCGGGTCAGCATTGATCCCTGTTCCTACCGCTGTGCCACCTTGAGCAAGTGCCTTGGTTGCTGGCAAACTGCTTTCAATGGCTTGCTTGGCATGCTCAATCTGAAACTTCCAACCACCTAGCTCTTGAGCAAAGGTAATTGGCATCGCATCCATTAGGTGAGTGCGGCCTGTCTTCACTACCTCAGCAAGCTCCTGTTGCTTGATAGTGAGAGCTTCAGCAAGGTGAGTTAGTGCTGGCAACAACTTGTTTTCTGCCATCAAAGCAACGCTCACTTGAATGGCGGTTGGTACCACATCGTTGCTGCTTTGGCCCATGTTGACGTGGTCATTCGGGTTCACGTCACCTTGTAAACTTCTTGAAGCGAGCGTTGCAATCACTTCATTGGCATTCATATTGGAGCTAGTGCCAGAGCCGGTTTGGTAGACATCGATTGGGAATTGATCGAGGTATTTACCATCAATGATCTCTTGGCTTGCTTCGGAAATCGCGTTGGCAATATCACCTTCCAATAAACCTAACTGAGCGTTGGTGTCAGCGGCGGCCTGCTTAATGAATGCTAGTGCTTGAATGAAGCTAGTTGGCATTTTGTGTGAACTAAAAGCAAAGTTATCTGCTGCACGCTGAGTTTGTGCTTGGTATAGCGCATCGGCAGGGACTTTCACTTCTCCCATGCTGTCTTTCTCAATTCGATATTGTAGGGTCATCTTCTATCCTTGTTAGCAAAGTGGGGCTTGGACTTGTTGTAGTGTTTGGCTGAGATTCAAAAAACGCGCTTGGCCTTGAGGTAGCTGGCAGTAGTGGCGTTTCAGATAAAATAGCGGTGAGTGAATAGAGTCTAGGCAGATATGACGAAAGGCGAAACTGCGCTCAGGAGACTCAATCGCTTCAATTAAATGGAAGAAAACTTGGCGCAGGTAAAGCTCGCACAACAAGATGTTTTCTTGGGCGGCGTGTTTTTCATAGTAAGCAGAAAGCGTGAGTGCACACTCTATATACTCTCTAATCACAAAAGGCTCATGGCCTTGTACTTGTTCTAATGAAGCAAAGCGATCCTGTGCTTTGTAAAATCTCGAATAGAGACTTTGCTGTTCTTTCATCATAATCTGCATCTCTTTATTGGATGTTAATGATAATTATTATCAAATGAGATTTTAAAAACAACCCTTTCTTTATCTTTCTATAAAATGAAAAGAAAAAGCCGATACATGAATGCATCGGCTTTCTTGGAGTCAGTACCTAATCCCTACAATGTAAGCACTGATTCATTTTCTAAGTACTTCTTATCCTAGTCACTAAGTCGCGAGCTTCTTAGTGGTCGTGAGCTTCACCAGCACCTTTAGGATAACGGATAGACTCAACCATCTCTTGTACATCTTCAGGAACTTCAGCGGTCACTTTGTTCACTGCAATTGATACTACAAAGTTTAGACACATACCTAGCGTACCGATGCCTTCTGGGCTGATACCAAACCACCAGTTTTCCGGTGTGCTTGCTGCTGGGTTAATGAACTTGAAGTAGATGATGTAGCTTGCTGTGAAGGCAATACCTGACAACATACCTGCAATAGCGCCTTCCTTGTTCATCTTCTTGTAGAAGATACCTAGGATGATGGCAGGGAAGAAGGATGCTGCGGCTAGGCCGAAGGCAAACGCGACTACCTGTGCTACGAAGCCTGGTGGATTAATACCTAAGTAACCCGCGCCGACAATGGCGACCATAGCGGCTAAACGAGCGGCTAATAGCTCCTGCTTGTCGGTCATGTTTGGTCTGAAGCCTTTCTTCAATAAGTCATGTGAAATCGACGTTGAGATGACCAATAGTAGACCCGCGGCTGTTGATAGTGCGGCTGCTAGGCCACCAGCTGCAAGTAGTGCGACAACCCAGTTTGGTAGTTTTGCTAGCTCTGGAGAAGCCAGTACGATGATGTCACGGTTAATCTTCATTTCGTTACGTTCATCGCCCGAGTAGAACATTTTGCCATCGCCGTTCTTATCTTCCCAACCTACAAGGCCAGTGCTTTCCCAGTTTTTGTACCAGCTTGGTGCGTCTGCTGCTGCGACACCTTGCATGTCTGGGCCGTTAATGGTTTCGATCATGTTTACACGAGCGAATGCTGCAACGCCAGGTGCTGTTGTGTATAGCAATGAGATGAACAGTAGTGCCCAACCCGCTGAAATACGAGCATCACGTACTCTTGGCACAGTGAAGAAACGAATGATTACGTGTGGAAGACCTGCTGTACCTACCATTAGAGCCGCACAGATGAAGAATACATCTACCATGCTCTTGTTACCTTCGGTATAGGCGGTAAACCCGAGCTCTTCGGTTAGACCATCCAGTTTATCAAGTAGGTAAACGTCGGTGCCAGAGAGAGTTGAACCCATACCAACCTGTGGAAGCGGGTTACCTGTCATCATGATCGAAGTAAAAATAGCTGGAACAAGGAAGGCGAAAATGAGGACACAGAATTGAGCTACCTGCGTATAAGTGATGCCTTTCATGCCACCAAGTACTGCGTAGAAGAACACAATACCCATACCGATGATGATGCCGAGGTTAATGTCGACTTCTAGGAAACGTGAGAATACAACACCAACCCCACGCATTTGACCAGCAACGTATGTGAATGATACGAAGATTGCACAGAATACCGCTACCATACGTGCCGTTTTCGAGTAGTAACGTTCGCCGATGAAATCAGGAACCGTAAACTGACCGAATTTACGTAGATAAGGTGCTAAACATAGTGCAAGCAGTACGTAACCACCTGTCCAACCCATTAGGTAAACTGCACCGTCGTAACCAACAAATGAGATGATACCTGCCATTGAGATGAATGATGCTGCCGACATCCAGTCAGCCGCTGTCGCCATACCATTGGCTACTGGGTGTACACCGCCGCCGGCTACGTAGAACTCACTGGTTGACCCTGCACGAGCCCAGATTGCGATGCCGATATATACTGCAAAAGTAATACCGACGAGAATAAACGTCCAAGTTTGAATATCCATGTTCTAGCCTCTAGTCTTCCTGTACGTTGTATTTTTTGTCGAGCGCATTCATGCGAACAACGTAAATAAATATCAGCGCCACGAAGGTGTATATCGAACCTTGCTGAGCGAACCAAAAGCCTAGCTTGAACCCGCCAAACTGAACGGTATTGAGGGCATCCACAAATAAGATGCCAGCGCCGTAAGACACTGCAAACCAAACCGCGAGCAGTGTTCCCATAATTCCCAAGTTTTCCTTCCAGTAGGCTTGAGCATGTTCCGTAGATTCGAACGCCATTGCCTTCTCCTTTATTCCGTTTTCGTAGAAACCGTTTTTGTAAAATAGCCGTGTTAACGTAATGTTACGATTTAGAATGTAGCAAGGATAAGTCAAGGGATCTGTGCAACTTTAGTCTGGACGGTATTGAGACTAAAGTGCTGAAATATGGGGGCTAGAGGGCATAACCATAGAAAAGTGTGATGTTGCAATGTTGTTAAATTAGCCAAAGGTCTAACAAAATAGAGCGAATTAGAGTGCGAGTCATAAAATTTAACAACTAAATCACCGATAAATGGTATTTAGTCCTGCATATGACACGAAGCGAAACATAAGTTTGTTATAGTATCTAAGGCACTTTCACCGACCGTGCTCTGCTAAACGGCAGAAGATCAACAGGCTTAAAGCTCGGGTTTATTATTTGGGGGAACGAATTGGACGCAATAACTATCAACCACTTATTCTTAACTGGTGCTGTACTCATCGCCATCAGTGTACTCTTCTCGCAAGTGTCCTCTCGATTGGGCGTACCTATTCTTTTGATCTTCCTTTTCGTTGGCATGTTAGCCGGTGAAGATGGTCCCGGTGGCATCAATTTTGATGATTACTCTCTGACATACTTAGTGAGTAACTTGGCTCTTGCCGTGATCTTGCTAGATGGCGGTATGCGAACTAAGGTGGCGAGTTTCAAGGTTGCTTTTTGGCCATCGCTCTCCCTAGCAACGATAGGCGTGGCATGTACTGCAACCTTAACGGGCTTAATGGCCGCATGGCTGTTTGAGCTGTCACTGATGCAGGGGATTTTGGTTGGGGCCATTGTAGGCTCAACCGATGCTGCGGCGGTATTCTCTTTGCTTAAAGGGCAAAGTCTCAATGAGCGTGTAGGCTCAACCCTAGAGATTGAATCGGGTACCAACGATCCAATGGCCGTCTTCCTTACGGTAACCCTAATCGCGCTGTTAGGTAACCCCGAAGCTGAAATGGGAATGAATTTCCTACTGAAAAGTTTCGCAATGCAGTTTGGTATCGGCACCCTTGTAGGTATCGGTGGCGGCTGGGTTTTATGGAGCCTAATCAATCGAGTTAAGTTGGCTGATGGTCTCTACTCTATTTTGGTGCTGAGTGGTGGCGTAGCGCTGTTTGCGTTCTCCAACATGCTTGGCGGCAGCGGTATTTTATCTATTTACTTAGTGGGCTTGTTCATCGGAAATCGTCCGACTCGCTCTCGACACTCTATTCTCAATGTTCTTGATGGCATGACGTGGCTTAGCCAAATCGTGATGTTCTTAGTGTTAGGTTTGTTGGTGACACCATCGACACTAATGGACATTGCTATACCGGCGCTTGCGCTTGCTTTCGGTATGATTTTGTTTGCTCGTCCAATCTCTGTTTGGCTCGGTTTATTGCCGTTTCGACGTTTTACCACCAAAGAGCGCTGGTTTGTTTCTTGGGTGGGTTTACGCGGTGCAGTGCCGATCATCTTGGCGGTTTTCCCGATGATGGCAGGCCTGCAAAATGCTCAGTTGTATTTCAATATTGCCTTCTTCGTGGTTATGGTTTCGCTGATTGTTCAGGGCGGCAGCTTAATGAAAGTCGCTAGACTCGCGAAAGTGACCTTACCGCCAACGCCGACACCGATTTCTCGTACCGGCATTGAGATCTACCCTACCAGTGAGTGGGAGATGTTTGTCTATAAGTTGAAAGAGGACAAGTGGTGTATTGGCGAACCGCTTAAACGCTTGTCTATGCCTGAAGGGACGCGAATTACCGCGTTATTTAGAAAAGATGCTTTGCTCCACCCATCGGGCAGTACCGTGTTAGAGGCGAATGATATCTTATGTGTACTTGGGCAAGATAAAGACCTAGATAGCTTAAGCGAACTGTTCAGTGAGGCTCCTTTGGCTGAAGATACCGCTCGATTCTTTGGCGACTTCTTCTTAGATGTTGGGCTATCGGTCGCTGCCGTCAGTGATTGTTATGGTATAGAGTTGGGTTCCGAGCAGGAGCGAGAAATGACGCTAAAACAATTGGTTGCTCAAGAGCTTGGTGCACACCCTGTATTGGGCGATAACTTCAAGTGGAATGGCATTAATTGGGTGGTGGCAGAGATAAATGATTATAAAGTCGTCAAGTTGGGTTTATGTTTGCCCAAGACGACTTTAGGAAAGGATATTGACGAAGTTTAATTGTGGACTTCTTGTAGCAAGATAACTGCTTGAGTTCGGTTTTTCACATCCAATTTACGGAAGATGGCTGTCATATGTGCTTTGATGGTCGCTTCCGAAACATTTAGTTCATACGCGATTTGCTTGTTAAGTAAGCCGTCAGAAAGCATCCCCAATACTTTGTATTGCTGAGGTGTCAGTGTGGAAATCTTTTCTGCAAGGTCGGTGCAGGCAGCATTATTGGTGATCAGTCCTTCAGGGAAGAACGGGTCGCCATTGAGCACTTGATTGAGTGCACTCACTAATTCGCGCATATCACTCGATTTTGGAATAAAGCCAAAAGCACCATGACTCTTCACTTGGCTGACGACGCTCGCTTCTTCACTGGCTGAAATCACGACTATAGGTAAGTCGGGGTATTCTGCGCGCAGTTGAATCAAGCCTGACATCCCATTCGCACCGGGCATTTTAAGGTCGAGAAGCAACAGATCGGGTTCATCTTCTTTTTTTAGTAGAGTCAGTAAGGCATCGAGAGAATCAGCCTCAAGCAGGTTCGCACCACTGATCGCCATATGAACTGACTGAAATAGGGCGTTGCGAAAAAGAGGGTGGTCATCAGCAATGATGATGGTATAGGTCGAGTCCATGACGTTCATACTTTTAACAATTTAGTTAATATTTATTATCATCCTGATTGAGTATGTGGACAATATTTATGCATTAAAAGTCTGAACCATATCGACTTTTATTGCCAGAACAGGAATCCGTTGCTTTCATTAACAAAAAAGCCGAGCAACCATCCCACTTAGGGAGAAGTTTACTCGGCTTTCAGGTTTACTTTATATAACTGAATAGCTTAGAAGTGGTCAGTTATTGCTTTCGTTACTGCTTTAGCAAGGTTATAGCTGGTGGTCTTGCATGTGTTTTAAGAATACATCTGCAGGCATAAAGCCAGTGACACGAGCATTTGGAACATGGTTACCCTCGCCATCCCAGAACTCTATAGTTGGCAAACCGAGCACTTGTAATTGTTTAAGCAGTTCAATGTCTTGAGGCATGTTTCTCGTCACGTCAGCCTGAAGCAGGACGAAATCAGAAAGCTTGTTCTCAACATCAGCTTGGTGGAAGGTGTACTTCTCAAACTCTTTACATGCCACACACCAATCGGCGTAGAAATCGAGCATCACTGGCTTTCCGAGTTTCTTGGCTTCGATGAGCTGGATTTCTAACTCTTCAGCCGTGTTGATGCGTGCAAATTGGATTTGTTGTTCAACCACAACGCTCTTTTCTGCGAACCAGTAATTCAATGCTGGTTGCGCTGAAGCGAACAGGCCGAGCATCGCGATGATGCCCACTGCGCTCTGTTTCCAGTCGCCGAATGGCAGTGCATTCTTGCTGTGGTAAAGCCAACCAAAGGCGATGAAGCCAAGGCCAGACCAAAGCACGGTTGCCCACAACTCAGGGATAATACGCTCTAGTAGGAAGATAGGTGCAGCCAGCAAGATAAAGCCAAATACTACCTTCACCTTGTCCATCCAGCTACCCGCTTTCGGCAGCAGCTTATTACCAAACACCGCAACCAAGATCAGTGGGATACCCATACCCATCGCTAAGGCATACAGAGCAATCGCACCCGTTAATAGGTCACCACTTTGAGCGACATACAGCAGCGCACCTGACAATGGAGCCGTGGTACAAGGTGAACACACCAAGCCAGAGATAGCACCCATCGCGAACACGCCCAAGGTATTACCACCTTGTTGCTTGTTACTTTGGTTGTTGAGCCAGGTTTGGATGCTGCTTGGCAGTTGCAGGTTATAAACGCCAAACATCGACATCGCTAAAGCCACGAACAGAACGCTTAGCGCGATTAGCACATAGGGGTGTTGCATGGCAGCTTGGAACTGCATACCCGCAGAGGCAACCACTAGACCTAATAAGGTGTAGGTTAACGCCATACCTTGCACATAGATGAAGGACAGCATCAGCGCACGGCCTTGGCTGAGCTTGCCACCACCTAATACGATACCCGTTAGAATTGGGTACATCGGCAGAACACACGGTGTAAAGGCTAAGCCAACACCAAGTGCTAAGAATAATAATGGCGTCCACCAACTGTCACCGAGCTTATCGGCTAGGCTCGCTTCTTTTGAAACGGGTGCGCTTGATTGTGGAGTGGTGTTATTGGCAACGTCTGCTTTTGGAGAAGCCTGTTGCATTGAAGCATCGGCCTCATTGTTAACAGCCGATGACTCTTGCGACACGGCATTGGCTTGAGAGTCGCTTGAACCTGAAGCCGTAAATGGCTCAATGTCGATGATTCGAGTTTCGGGTGGATAGCAGAAACCCGCATCCGCACAGCCTTGATACTTAACGACCAGCTTTGAGCCATCTTGGTAACTCTGTAGAGGAACTTGCACGAATAACGGCTGAGTATAAATGCTCACCTCACCGAAGAATTCATCTTGGTGTGGTTGGCCATCTTCCATTTCAACATTGCCGATAGCGAGATTCTGGCCAGTGAACGATAGGCTGTGTTGATAGAGGTAGTAGCCCTCTTTTACTTGCCAGTCTAGAAGGACCTTACCGTCTTGCTGGTAGTAATTGAAAGGGAAAGCCTGGTCTACAGGGACAAAACCGTTGTTATTGCCTCCGAAGCTTGGCTCGGCGTTGTTGTTTCCAAAAAGCGCCCACGCAGGCTGGGTGTACAGGGAAACACAAACAAAAAGTAATGTGGCAAGTCGTCGCATACTATTTAGTCATCAAAATGGAGTTGAAGGTATCTTAACTCAATCAGACCGTAATAGTTTGTGATTAGTTTCATCGACCAGCAAATATCCGCTAGGGCGGGTGAGCCACTTTTTTAGGCTGTCGAGAGAGGGTTAGCTGCGCAACTGCAGTAACAGCCCTTGCCAATAAGACATTTAGGCAACACCTAAGCGTGCTCTTACTACTTGTTCACAAGCATCAATGTTCATCGTGTCTTTCGGGATAATTAGCACGGTGTCATTGCCGCCAACCGTACCGATAATCTCGGTATGTGGGTCGATATCGACTAATCTTGCGACCAACTGTGCGCAGCCAGGGTTTGTTTTTACGATCACCATCGCTTGGTTGTGAGTAATTAATTCGATTTGTGATGAGATTGAGGCATCGACACGCACAGGCGCGCTTTCAACCGTGATGCAGTAAACCTTTTTACCACAGGCATTCTGAATTTTGACAACGCCAAGCTGTGACAAAATGCGAGAGACGGTCGATTGGCTGATACCTGTATAGCCAATGTCGACCAGTTTCTCGCGCAGTTGGTTCTGGGTCGAGAAGCTTTGTTGTTGTAGTAAGCGTTTGCACGCGGCAGTCAGTGTTTTATCTTCAGCTGAATACAAGCAACCGTGCTCAGTGATTTCGTTCATGAACAACTCCTTAAGGTCAAACTGTGGATATCGCTTGTCCATAGCGCTGAGCGCACTCCCAAAGCCGTAGAGTACGATGATTAATTAGGCTTACCGATGAATCCCGAAGTAGAGAAGGAAGGGTATGCGAGATGTATGATCATCTATACATTGAGTCTACCACTAAAGAATAGTTATCTTTTTGAAGGTGATCACCAAACAAAATTCTGGTTAATTGCTTTTTTTGTGGGGTTTTATTCTTTGACTAAATGGATATTTATTCCGTGTTGGGAATAAATATCCATAAACTTTAAATGGTTTTTGTTGCGGAGGTAGTAGCGCTAAGGGTTAGCGAATTTCACTCATGATCTCGCGAGAGAATACTTTTTCACAATAGTGACATTTTAGCTGTACGTTTTCGTGTTTTAGCTGCACTTTAAAGCTACTTTCGACAGGTTCACCGTGTGAAATACAGTTGCTATTTGGGCAGGCGAACACACTGTTGATTTGTTCTGGCAGAACAAGTGTGAGCTTGTTGACCACTTTGTACTCTTCAATCTGATTCACAGTCGCTTGTGGAGCGTACAGAGCCAATTGATTGGCTTGTTCCTTGGTCAGAAAGATGTTCTCAATCTTGATTAGGTCTTTGTTGCCGAGCGCTGATGATGGCAGGTTTAACCCCATGGTGATGCGTTGCTCTGTTTTATGCAGCTTGAACAGTTTGAGAATTTTAATCCCAAGATGAGCAGGGATGTGGTCAATCACGCTGCCGTTACGGATCGCTTCTACTTGTAGCTGAGTTTGTTTAACCATGACTGTATCTCCTGCTTATAAAGTGTCGTTTAGAACTAGGGCTAATAAAGCTTCACGTGCATACACACCGTTTTCAGCTTGTTCGAAGTAGTAAGCGTGTGGCGTTTTATCAACGTCAGTGGTGATTTCGTCGACGCGTGGCAGTGGGTGAAGTACCTTCATGTTTTGACGAGCGTCTTTCAATGTATCGGCGGTTAGGATGTAAGCTGACTTCATGTGTGCGTATTCCGATGCATCAAAGCGCTCTTTCTGTACGCGAGTCATGTACAGGACATCCAGTTCAGGCACCACCTCTTCAATGCTGCTGTGGGTGCTGTATTGGATACCCATCTCTTCTAATTCTTCACAGATATAATCTGGCATCGCTAACACTTCTGGCGCGATAAAGAAGAAACGCACGTTATTGAATTTTGATAGTGCTTGCGTCAATGAGTGCACAGTTCGGCCATATTTTAGGTCGCCGACGAACGCCACATTGAGGTTATCAAGCGTACCTTGTGTTTCGTAAATCGAGAACAGATCCAACAAGGTTTGAGTTGGGTGCTGGTTGGCACCGTCGCCGCCATTCACCACCGGAACACCGTTTGAAAATTCTGAGGCCAAACGTGCTGCGCCTTCTTGTGGGTGACGCATCACAAAGGCATCGACATAAGATGAAATAACCTGCACCGAATCGGCAAGCGTTTCACCTTTCTTCGCTAGTGAGGTGTTGCCGCCATTATCAAAACCGATGACGGTGCCGCCAAGGCGCTGAACCGCGGTTTCGAATGAGAGGCGAGTTCGAGTTGAAGGCTCAAAGAAGCAGCTCGCAACGACTTTATTTTTCAGCAACTCAGGGTTTGGCTCTGCCTTGAGCCTTGCTGCGGTGTCGACGATAAGCTCCAGTTCATTACGAGTGAGCTCAGGTATGGAGATGATGTGCTTGTTAAATAACGAATGCGCCATAACGGGTCTTCCTTCTATGCATACAGTCAAATAGCGGACAAAAAAAAGCCCCCTAAAAATAGGAGGCTTCGAAACGATCAATAGAGCAAAATAAAAATGACACCACCGCCACTCTTTGGCGTGTAGTTTGACAATAATGTGCGACAGAATTGCGGTTCATTTTTTGCTCTCTTAAGACAAATTGCGGAGGATTATACTCAGATAAAAACGCCATGCAATACTTTCTGTAAAGTATTCATTTAATGGATTTTTATGCGAAATGATGTCCGTTTTTAACTTCTATTTAAGCCTTTGTTGAAACAGAAAAACTTGTGTTTTTTGGGGTGATAACTTCTTCAGTCGAATGAAAAAAAATGCGGGCTTTATCCAAGGGTTAAATCCCAAGTATGCCACCCGCATTTCCCTGCTATTACACTTAACTTGTTAATGTCTTGCGAACAAGTGAGTGCTTAACTATTTAGATTATTAGTTATCTAGATTCTTAGTTGTTCAGCTTATTAACTGCCTAATGTCGCAACCATTACTGCTTTGATGGTGTGCATGCGGTTTTCAGCTTCATCGAACACGATAGAGTATTCAGACTCAACCACTTCATCTGTTACTTCAACGCCGTCTTTTAGTTGTGGGTATTCAGCAGCAAGCTGTTTGCCTACTGTTGTGTCTTCGCCGTGGAAAGCGGGTAGGCAGTGCATGAATTTTACATGTGGGTTGCCGGTCGCTTTGATCATGTCCATGTTGACTTGGTAAGGCATCATTAGGTTAATACGCTCAGCCCATGCTTCTTTTGCTTCACCCATGGATACCCAAACGTCGGTGTATAGGAAGTCACAACCTTGCACGCCTTCTTGAACATCTTCAGTCAGTGTGATTTTGCCGCCAGTGTGCTCTGCAATTTCACTACATTGAGCCAATAGCTCTTCTTGTGGCCAGAATTGTTTTGGAGCAACAAGGCGAATGTCCATGCCCATTTTCGCCGCGCCAACCATCAGAGAGTTGCCCATGTTGTTGCGAGCATCACCTAGGTAAGCAAAGCTGATTTCATGCAGTTGTTTA
The DNA here is from genome assembly GCF_054960695.1 of Vibrio sp. PSi01. NCBI lineage: Bacteria > Pseudomonadati > Pseudomonadota > Gammaproteobacteria > Vibrionales > Vibrionaceae > Vibrio > Vibrio sp. PSi01. The sequence continues at coordinate 94,156 of NZ_JBHNYN010000012.1, read as the reverse complement.
CCACGGCCGTATTCCGTCATGGTTAGGAAGTCAGCCAGGATTTGTGTTGGGTGGAATTCGTCAGTCAGACCATTCCATACAGGAACGCCAGCGTAAGCGCCTAGTTCTTCAACGATTTCTTGACCGAAGCCGCGGTATTCGATGCCATCGTACATACGACCTAGAACGCGAGCGGTGTCTTTCATTGATTCTTTGTGGCCAATTTGAGAGCCAGATGGGCCTAAGTAAGAAACTCGAGCACCTTGGTCGAATGCAGCAACTTCAAATGCACAGCGAGTACGAGTTGAGGTTTTCTCAAAGATAAGCGCAATGTTTTTGCCAGTCAGTGTTGGCTGTTCGTAACCGTTGTACTTCGCTTTTTTTAGCTCCATAGAAAGATCTAACAAGTGTTGAATTTCGCGTGGAGTGAAATCTAGTAGTTTTAGGAAGTTACGATTGCGTAGGTTAAAAGCCATGATGTATTCCTTCTTAGATTTAGGCGCTTTCCTGTTACAGGGAAAGAAAATTCAAGAAAGCGCGATTCAATTTTTAGTTAAATTTGTTCGGTTCGGTTTGTTTCGTTTAATCTGTTTTCGCAAGCTTTAAAAGCTCTCAAGGTTTAAGGTTCTCAAGCTTTAAGTTTTTCAAGATGGTAAAGCTCGCTAGTACGTTAACCTTTGGTGATATTGGTGCCCGCTTGGCCTTGCAGAATTTGCAAACCATCTTCGAGTGCACCGATACCCACTACTTTGCCGCCTTGCTGAATGAATTCGCACGATGCTTCAATTTTTGGCCCCATTGAGCCGGCATCAAATGTGAACTTCGCCAATTCGCTTGGTGTGGTGCTGCGCAGTGCGTGTTGAGTTGGTTTGCCCCAGTCAAGGTATACAGCGTCAGCATCGGTCAGAATAAGCAGTGCATCTGCATCCAATTGTTTCGCCAAGAAAGCCGCTGACATGTCTTTGTCGATAACCGCTTCAACACCCACTAATTTGCCATTTTCTTTTTTCACTGGGATGCCACCACCACCAGTACAAATCACGAGATGACCTGCATCGATAAGTTGGGTGATCGCGTCGTGTTCAACAATCCCAGTAGGGCGTGGACTTGGTACTACGCGACGGAAATGTTGGCCATCTGGTTTTACGATCCAGTGGAACTTCTCTGCCAATTCACGCGCTTCTGCTTCTTCGTAGATCGGACCAATCGGTTTGGTTGGATCCGCGAATGCAGGATCGTTTGGATCGACTGTCATTTGGGTCAACATGCATGAGATGTTGCGGTTAGGAAGATAGTTCTTGAACTCTTGCATCAGCATGTAGCCGATCATGCCTTGAGTCTCACTGCCCAAAACATCTAGCGGGTACGGATTTACTTTTTTGTATTCCAAACCTTGCAAGGCAAGTAAACCAACTTGTGGGCCATTACCGTGAACTAGAACCACGTTGTACACTTTCGCGATTTCAGAGATGGTTTTAACAGCTGTTTCAATATTACGGCGTTGAACATCGGCTTCTAACGGCTCACCGCGACGAAGTAAGGCATTACCGCCGAGTGCAACAACAACAGTTTGCTTAGTCATAATTGTGTTCTCTCATTTTGGCCAAGCTGAGGTGATTTAAGATTCATTCAACCTGGCCGTTTCGTCTTAGTGATTAAATACCATCACGCTCAATTGGGCAGCTCATGCAGCGTGCGCCACCGCGACCGCGACCAAGTTCGTCTCCTGGAATCGGAAGAACCGTGATGCCTGCTTTGTCGTATTTTTCGTTGGTGTATGTGTTGCCTTCGTAGCCAATAACGACGCCAGGTTTAACCGTTAGAACGTTGTTTGCATCGTTCCACTGTTCACGTTCTGCATGGAAGTTGTCGCCACCCGTTGTGATTAGGTTTAGCTTGTCTACGCCAAGTGCTTTTTCGATAGCCGTTACGAAGTAGCCTTCTTCTTTCACTTTCACAGCGCCTGACTCATCACCAGTTAGGTTCCAGCACTGCACATCCTTACTCACCACTTCAGGGTAAACAGAGAACGTATCTTCGTTCATGTGCGTCATAACGGTGTCTAAGTGCATGCAAGAGCGGTGTTTTGGTAGCTGCATTGCGATAACTTGTTTCGCTTGACCGTGTTTGAATAGGTTCGATGCTAAGTGCTCAACACCTTGTGCTGTTGTACGCTCAGACATACCGATAAGCACCGTGCCACGACCGATAACAAGAACGTCACCACCTTCAATTGTTGAGTTGTCGTAGTTGATGTTTTCTTCATCGCCAAAGTATTTAATGAAGTCTTGACCTGCGAATGTTGGATGCCAGCGATAAATAGCACGAACGTGGTTGGTTTCACGTTGACGAGCGGGTTTCGCCATTGGGTTGATAGATACGCCACCGTATACCCAGCAAGATGTGTCGCGAGTAAATAGGTGGTTTGGTAAAGGCTCGATTATGAAGTCGGTTGGTGCGTGCATGCCTTGCATCATTGAAGATGATTTCATTGGCATCTCAGCGTAAGACAAACCGCCCGTTAAGATTTTTGCTAACTCTAGGGTTGGTAAATCGCCCAAGTAGCAGCGCACATCATTGGCGAATGTTTTACCCAAACGGTAATCAGATACTTGGCAGTTTAGTAGCCAATCTTTCGCTTCTGGCACGGCTAGCGTGTCTGCTAGTAGGTCTGTAAGAAGAAGAACCTCTACACCTTGATCACGTAGCGTTTGAGTAAATGCGTCATGCTCTTTACCCGCACGCTCAACAGCCAATACGTCATCAAACAGCAAATCGTGACAGTTAGAGGGTGTTAGGTGAGTCAGTGCGCGTCTTGGGCGGTGAACTAGAACGCGGCGTAATTGACCTATTTCAGAACCTACATAGAACTTACTCATGATCGTCTCTCTCTTATATATTTGAATTACTTTTATCGCTAAGAGTAATTATTTATTTTCAGTTGAGAAGAATGAATTATTTATTCATGTCTCTTGTCTGGAATTAATATTACGCCTGCTAGTCAGGTATTCTTAGAGATCTATCACAAATCGTTTTTTATCCCGCAGCCCTTTAAAATCAAGGGTTTTAACAAACTTTATGCACTTTCAACTATTGCCAACCTTTTCTAAATAGTTAACTCCTTGGGAATATTATGCATGCTTTTTTAACTCAACTTACTAGAATCTAATTTATGAGGGATTATATGCAGAATAGTTTTATTGATAAGAATGTACTTAGATTGGAAGTATGCAGTGTTTCTATTTATATATTTAATTTTGGATGTGAAATTAATTAAATTTTAACAAAATAAATTAGAATAAAGCTGTTGTGGTCACATTTTAAAATCGTCTGTTTAAGTGTGTTTTTTGATAAAAAAGAGCGTTAATCCTCGTCTGTTTATTAGACTGTAAATTACTTTAAATATAATTAGCTCTAATAAGTGACTAACTATCTGGATAAATATCATGGCTGCTAATTGAGTGTTATTTCATCAAGCTAATTTGATGTCTATAAGTAGGGTGTTTCTTTAGTGATGAGTACTTTTGGTTACGCTGAGCCTTAGTAGGAGCAGGAGGTGTCTTGAATGTCGCGTGTATGGCTTTGAGGACCTATTTTAGCAGCAGAGGGTCACATTGGGAGAGGGATTAATAAAAAAGCCGCTATGGGAAGCGGCTTTGGATGAGAACAGAGTGAAGCGTTTTGAGTTAGATCAGAGCACCAATACTCAGTACCACAATACAAAATACCATTAAGATGCCGACTAATGGCATCACCCATTTAACCCAGCGTACATATGGAACGCGAGCAATCGCTAAGCCACCCATCACAACCGCAGAGGTTGGGGTGATTAGGTTTACCAAGCCTGATGCGGATTGGTAAGCGGTAATCACTAGGTCTCGACCTACACCTGCAAAGTCAGCCAGTGGTGCCATGATTGGCATGGTGAGTACCGCTAAGCCAGAGGTCGATGGCACTAAGAATGACAATAGAATTTCTAAGAAGAACATCACGTTAATAAAGATAACTGAAGAAAGCCCGGTAACCATTTGTTCTGCAGAGAATAGAATTGTATCGGTGATCATACCGCGGTCCATTACGACCACGATACCACGTGCAATACCTATGATAAGCGCAACACCCAGTAGATCACGGGCACCGTCAATGAAGCTCGTGGTAAACTCTTCTTCGCTCATGCGAGCCACAATACCAACGATAATAGTTGCAGCTAGGAACATCGCTGAGATTTCAGCCATCCACCATCCAGCAACGGATACGCCGTAAATCATCACAGCGAACGAGCCACCAAAAATAGTCAGAATCAGTTTACGAGTCATGGTGAATTCAAGTTTTTCGCCGCTCGCATTACCTAAGAAGTGCGCTTTGTTCTCTTCGTATTTGTCGAACACAATGGATTTCGAAGGATCTGCTTGAACCATTCTGGCGTAGCGCATGACGTAAGCGACACAAATAACCCAACCAATAATCAACATGGCAATACGCAGCACGATACCGTCAGTAAATGGGATACCAGAGGCGTTGGCAGCGATCACGGTTGCGAATGGGTTAATGGTGGAACCTAGCACCCCAATCCCTGCGCCAAGCAGTACGGTCGCAGCGGCGACAAGCGGATCAAAACGCGCCGCCATCATTACAGGCACTAGCAATGTATAGAATGGCAGTGATTCTTCCGCCATGCCGTAAACGGTACCGCCAGCAGCAAACAATGCCATCAGTATCGGTATCATCAACTCTTCTCGCCCTTCTAGGCGGGCGGTGACGCGTTCGATACCGGCATCAATGGCGCCAGTTTTGGTTACTAGCCCTAAGAAGCCACCAATGATTAAGATGAACAGTGAAACGTCGATTGCTGCAGCTTCATAGCTATTGTGGTCGTAGAAACCGTCAATAGGCGCGAGTAGTACGTCAATCACACCTTGAGGATTACCTTCTACTGCTTGATAGGTGCCGGTTACCGGTACTTCTCGACCTAACTCTTCATTCATTGCTCGGTCGTATTGGCCTGCTGGAACAACCCAGGTAAGCAGGGCTACGAATGCAATTAGAATAAATAGAATGGTGTAGGCAGAAGGGAATTTAAAGTTGGCAAAGAAGCCACCCTTTTTTGTTTCGCTTGGTATCGTCTGAGTCGTCATAGCTATCTCCTTACACCATCTTAAATAGAATTGATGTGAATTAGCGACTAATGATTTATAGATTGTAAACACAGTGACATTTATAAAGTATTCAAAGATATAAAACTATTGCCATTATTAAGCAGTTAACTATATAAAACTTCCGAATTTAAACTAAAAATGTTTATATATTTACATGTCCGAATGAATATAGATCCAATTTAACTACGGTTATTTTATGCTTTAAGTAAGCATTTAAGTTTGGTGCTGTTCACAAAAATAGTGGCCAATAAGATGGCTTGAAAATGGCATAAAAGCAGCAAGGTTTTTTGGTTAGTTAGCTTGGATTAATATTCGATGTGGATTAGGTGGAAGCGAGGGGGGATTGATTTGGTAAGTGTTGTTATTAGTTGGGTTGAATAATCTTGGAATTTTATTCAAATTTTATTTTTGGGCGGATTTTAAAGTTTATAATAGTTATTTGATGTGTATCAAATAACACATTGAGTAGAAAACAAAAAAGGAAGCCGAAGCTTCCTTTTAAAGTTTTAATCATCAGCGAATGTTAGATAAACAGACCGCCGAATGCGAAGCCGAGTGCTACCGCAGTACTGATTGTTGCCACACCAGGAATGAAGAATGGGTGGTTAAATACATACTTACCAATACGCGTTGAACCTGTGTCATCCATCTCAACTGCTGCCAGTAGCGTTGGGTAAGTTGGAAGTACGAACAACGCACTTACTGCAGCAAAAGAAGCGACAGCTGTTAATGGTGCCACGCCAATCGCCAGAGCGGCAGGCATCAGTGCAACCGTTGTTGCACCTTGAGAATAAAGCAGCATAGAAGCGAAGAACAGAACAAGCGCTAGCATCCACGGGTAGTCAGCCAATAGAGCGCCTGCTACGTCTTTGATCTCAGCAACGTGTGCGTTTACAAACGTTGAACCTAACCAGGCCACACCCAGTACACATACACATGCTGTCATACCTGAGCGGAATGTTGGTGCAGAAGAAATCTTCGCAGCATCAATTTTAGTGAACATAACAATTGCCGCTGCTGCTGCCAGCATCACAGACATGATCGCTTCGTTACGGCCTAGAGCTGGGTTTTCAATTAGGCCGACAGAGCTAGAGATAGCCGCTGCGTAGCAAACCACAAAACCAATCGCTGCTAGAAAGATGTAAGTCGCTCTCTTTGCCGTTGGTAGAATTTCGCGTTTCTCTTCAGTTGCTAGCTTGATTAGACCTTTCTCAAGACGCTCTTGGTAAACTGGATCGTCTTTCAGTTCGCTACCCATGTAGTTAGCAACAACCGCACCAACCATACAAGCGATGAAGGTTGTTGGGATACAAACCATGAGTAGCGTTAGGTAATCAACACCAAATGGTGCAAGCATCGCAGCGAAAGCCACAACTGCTGCCGAAATTGGCGAAGCTGTGATAGCAATTTGAGATGCCACAACTGCAATAGAAAGAGGACGAGAAGGACGAACACCTTGGCCCTTCGCTACTTCAGCGATAACAGGCAGTGTAGAGAATGCTGTGTGACCTGTACCTGCCATTAATGTCATTACAAAAGTAACGATAGGCGCATAGAAGGTAATGCGTTCAGGATGTTTACGTAAAAAGTTTTCTGCAATTTGTACTAACCAATCCATACCACCGGCAACTTGCATTGCAGCAATTGCAGTGATTACCGACATGATGATCAAGATGACATCGATCGGAATGAAAGATTGGCTTGTTGGAACACCAAGAATAAGTGAAAGGGCAATAACACCAGCACCACCGGCAAAACCGATACCGATACCGCCAATTCTAGCCCCCAAAAAGATAAAGAGTAGGACGACAAATAGTTCTACTGCAATCATAAGTAACACCTCATTTTAGATTTTATTATGTGAACATTCACCGATGGAATGTTCACATAATAGTTCTATTGTTTAGATTCTATTGAGCAAAAGTGCAACCAACATAAGCCCACAAAATAAACGTGGTTAACCGTATTGGAGCCTAAAAAAGGGCTCCGTTTGGAGCCCTATTTGCTAGATTTACTCGTAGCGTTTTGCTTTATACTGAGGATGCATCAAATTTTCAACAGAGAAAATGTCATCAAGTTCTTCTTCGGTTAATAAACCACGCTCTAGAACCACGTCACGAACGCTCTTACCTGTCTCAGCACAGATCTTACCAACGATGTCACCTTCGTGGTGGCCAATGTATGGGTTTAGGTAAGTCACGATACCGATAGAGTTAAATACGTGAGATTCACACACTTCTTTGTTGACCGTAATGCCGTCTACACACTTGTCGCGTAGGTTCACACATGCATTAGTTAGAATGTCTAGAGACTCAAACATGCTTTGTGCAATAACGGGTTCCATTACGTTCAGTTGAAGCTGGCCGCCTTCTGCTGCGAAAGAAACCGTGTTGTCGTTACCTAGAACTTTAAAGCAAACTTGGTTTACTACTTCAGGTACAACTGGGTTTACTTTAGCAGGCATGATTGAAGAACCCGCTTGCAGTTCCGGTAGGTTTAGCTCGTTGAAACCAGTGCGTGGACCTGAAGAAAGCAGACGCAAATCGTTACAAATTTTAGACAGCTTAACCGCTAAGCGTTTAAGTGCGCCGTGCGTCATTACGTAGGCACCACAGTCAGATGTTGCTTCGATTAGGTCTTCCGCAGGAACACATTCTAGGCCAGTTACTTCAGCTAGGTGTTTAACTGCTAGACCTTGGTAACCCGGTGCTGCGTTCAGACCAGTACCGATAGCTGTTGCGCCTAGGTTAACTTCAAGCAGTAGTTTTGAAGTGTATTCTAGGTTTTTGATTTCTTCATTGATGGTTACCGCCCAAGCGTGGAACTCTTGGCCAACCGTCATTGGAACTGCATCCTGAAGTTGAGTACGACCCATTTTCAGGATGGTGTTGAATTCTTGGCTCTTAAGTTCGAATGCACCTTTTAGGTATTCAATCGCATCGATCAGTTTCAGTACGCTGTTGTAAACAGAGATACGGAAGCCCGTTGGGTAGGCGCAGTTTGTCGATTGGCTGCGGTTTACATGGTCATTTGGGTTGATGAACTCGTATTGACCTTTTTCTTTGCCCATAAGTTCAAGTGCCACGTTCGCAACCACTTCGTTTGCGTTCATGTTTACAGAAGTACCTGCACCACCTTGGAATACATCCGATGGGAATTGATCCATACACTTGCCAGTATCTAGAATTAGGTCACAAGCTTGAATGATGTATTTAGCCACTTCGCTTGGAATTACACCTAACTCTTTGTTTGCTAAAGCCGCAGCTTTTTTAGTCATCACCATACCGCGAACGAATTCAGGTACATCTGAGATCGTTACATTTGAGATGTTGAAGTTTTCAACTGCGCGTAGGGTGTGGATGCCGTAGTAAGCATCAGCTGGAACATGACGTTGACCTAAAAGATCTTCTTCGAGACGAGTAGCTTGAGGAGCATCAACTTGAGCTTCTGATAGAGTAGCCATAACAGGATCCTTAGAGAATTATTCTGATTATATAGTTAGTTATTAGCCTATTCTGTGTGCAAATACTCCGTTCGCTAGAATATTGGGCTGATAAATCCGTCCTGACTTATGTGGCACATGATACTGTACTTAGCGCATAAAAATAGTAAGTTGATCACCTTTTTCGTTTTTGTTTCGTCAATATTTAGCAAACTTATTCCGGGTCAATAAACACGCTTATTTACAGGATAAATTTGAGATTGGTAGGGCTTTCAGCGTAAACTGGATGTAACAAAGGAGTGCGTGTGTTTCCTATCTTATTATTACTATTTATCTTCGTACCGATCATTGAGATTGGACTATTTATTCAAGTTGGTGGCTTCTTAGGGTTGTGGCCAACGATTGCGTTGGTTCTGATCACTGCATTTGTCGGTGCATCACTTGTTCGTAGCCAAGGCATTCAAACATTAATGTCTGTTCAAGGCCGATTACAACAAGGCGAAATGCCAGCTCAACAGATTCTTGAAGGCGTGATGCTTGCGGTTGCAGGCGTATTGCTGCTGACTCCGGGCTTTATGACGGATGCACTTGGTATGTTGGTATTGCTGCCTGCACCAAGAGCGATGATTGCTAAGAAAATGATGGAAAAAATGGTGGTTACCAATATGTCTGGTGGTTTCCAAGCAGGTGGACAAGGTGGTTTTGGGCAGAGCCCATTTGGACAAGACCCATTCAATCGAGATCCATCTGATCAATCAAAAGACGGCAACACCTTTGAGGGTGAGTTTGAAAAGAAAGACGACGACAACGATCGTAACCGACTAAACTAATCCGTTTTCTCTCTTCTTTATATAGAGGGAAAAACAGAAAAGGCTCTTACCTTTATCTTTCACATGAAAGCGATAATGGTAAGAGCCTTTTTTATTGCGTGTCGCTTGTTGTTACTTACTGTTTATTATTGATAACAGATAACAGATAACAGATAACAGATAACAGATAACAGATAACAAATAAGTTTGAGCGCTCAGTTATACCGCGCCTTCGAAACCCATTTGACGCCATGCTTCAAAAGCAATGATTGCCACAGCATTAGATAGGTTTAGGCTGCGCGCATCTGGCATCATTGGAATACGAATGCGTTGTTCCATTGGCATGCTTTCGATGAGCTCAGCAGGTAGGCCGCGTGTCTCAGGGCCAAACATCAATACATCACCTTGTTGGAATTTAGCATCAACGTGGTGGCCTGTGGTTTTTGTGGTACATGCGAAGATACGGAAGTCACCTTCACGTTCATTCTCTAAGTACTCAAGAAAGGCTTCTAGATTCTTGTGGCGTTTTACTCGCGCTAGGTCGTGGTAGTCCAAACCGGCACGGCGTACTTTCTTCTCTTCAAAGTCAAAACCAAGCGGTTCAATTAGGTGTAGGTTCGCGCCACAGTTAGCAGATAGGCGGATGATGTTACCCGTATTGGGTGCAATTTCTGGTTCGTATAGAGCGATATCAAACATGTTGGTTCACAAGAATAATCAAAGATAGCCAGAGTATACGGTGGCAAGCAGAGTGAGTACAGTTCGCCACCGTCACCATTTGCTTAAGCTTGGTTCGCTAGTGCTTGTGCGTAGTTTTCAGATACCGCATTCCAATTCACCACGTTCCACCATGCATTGATGTAATCAGGGCGACGGTTTTGGTAGCTGATGTAGTAGGCGTGCTCCCAAACGTCGAGCGCAAGAACCGGTTCTCCGTTACTGGCAATGGTATCCATCCATGGGTTGTCTTGATTCGAGGTCGAGACGATGTTCAGCTGTCCTTTTTCCACCACCAACCAAGCAAAGCCTGAACCAAAGGTATTGATTGCCGCTTGAGCAAACTGGTCTTGGAAGGTTTTGAAATCTCCGAATGTACTTTTGATCGCTTCACCTAGTTCGCCCGTAGGTTCACCCCCACCGTCTTGCGACATGCAGTTCCAATACAAGATGTGATTGTAGTAACCGCCACCATTGTTACGAACGGCTGGACTGTGCTGAGAGATGTTAGCGAAAATCTCGGTGAGAGACTGGTGCTCAAGCTCGCTACCAGAAACCGCAGTAATAAACTTATCGTAATAGGTTCGATGGTGTTTGCTGTAATGCACTTCCATTGTTTTTGCATCAATGTAAGGTTCTAGGGCATCGTAAGCGTAGGGTAGATCTGGGAAAGAGTGTGACATGGTAAATCCTCCTTAATTAGAGGATTTACCATAATGATAATAACTATCATTATCAACTGTGATCTTTGTAGGGGTATTACGCTGGTAGGATTGGCAGAGTGATCTCTAGTTGTAATCCACCTAGTTTACTGCGGCTTGCTGTGATCGAACCACTGTGTTGACGAATCGCACTTTCTGTAATGGTTAACCCCAATCCTGTTCCGCCTGAGTTTCGATCTCTTGCCGTTGAAACACGATAGAAAGGTCGGAAAATTGAATCTAATTCGTCATCAGGAACGCCTTCACCGTTGTCATTCACGCAAATCGTCAGTTGGTCTTGTTGAACACTAAATTGAACATCAACTTGGTCTCTACCATAGTAAATGGCATTGCGAGTAATATTGTCGAGCGCGCTCATCAATAACTTCGGATTACCCGAGATAGAACGATTAGGAATTTTTGAAAACCTCATCTGCTTGCCCATTTGCTCTGCTTCAAACTCTGCGTCTTTTAGGATCTCTTCCCACAGGCTCGATAAGGGTTGCACTTCACGTGTGATGTGACTATCGACCTGCATACGAGACAAAGTTAAAAGTTCACTGATCATCTGTTCTAAACGCTGCGCTTCAGTATCGATACGCTCTAGCTCTTGGCTGTCGCCTTGCTTACGAATGGCGAGTGCATTCGCCATGCGTAATCGAGTGAGTGGAGAACGTAATTCATGAGATATATCAGACAATAAACGTTGCTGCCCTGAAATCATCTGGTTTACTGCTTCGACCATCTGGTTAAAGCTCTCACCGGCTTGTCTGAATTCTGATGTGCCTTTTTCCAGTTGAGGGTCAACCTCAAATTGACCTTTAGCAACGCGTTGTGCAGCAAGTTCTAGCCTTCGTGCTGGTTGACTTAGCGCCCAAGCTAACCAAAGCAGCAGCGGGGTACTCGCCAGCATCACGGCAAGTAATAACTGTAATGGTTTATCAAACAGTCGCAGTAAAAATGGTGGTGGCTGATCCCATTTAACTCCGATGTACATCATCAGGTCTTCACCGGCGAGTGAAACTGGGATTGGGCCTGCCACCATGTAATGCCCATACAGCTTTTGTTTTGGCACTTCAGGGTTATCAATCGTAGTCACGAAATTGCGAATTGCTTTCACTTTGTAATCTGAATGCTTTTTAGTCGTTAGTACTGAGCCTTCAAGGTCAGTCAAATACATCCGAGGGCGTGTGTCTTTTCTGCTGCGGGTTGGGCCTTCCAGTTGGAAGACAATCTTGCCTAAGTTGTCTTCTTTGGCGAATCGCTTCTCTGTACTTTTCGCAATGCGTTCTAATTTCTTGAGGTGCTCGACCGGTACATCGCGAGCAACTCGAGGATCTAAGTGTGGCAGTGATAGCACCGACAAAAGCACCAGTAACATGGTGAACCAAAAGATAGCAAAGATACGTCCATATAAGCTGGTGATTTTAGGTATACGCATTAATCCTCCTCTACTAACAAGTAGCCACGACCTCGTAAGGTTTTAATGCGAGATTTCCCGTCGCTGCGTTCTGGAATCTTCTTGCGCAGGTTAGATATGTGCATATCAATCGCACGGTCAAACGCCGCTAGCCTTTTACCTAACACGTCTAAACTCAATGCTTCTTTGGTGATCACTTGTCCAGGGTTCTGGATTAGGTGACTCAAGAGAGCGAACTCGGTAGTGGTGAGATCGATAATCTGACCATTGCAATAAGCTTCTTGTTTGCCAGGGAATACTTCAATGTCTTGGTATTGAATCCTATCACTGGCCGCTTTAGGCACTGTGTTGGTTTGCGTACGACGCAAGATGGCACGAATACGAGCGAGCAGCTCTCGATCACTGAAGGGCTTTGGCAAGTAATCATCCGCACCAAGTTCAAGGCCAATAACACGATCTATTTCTTCGCCTTTCGCTGTCAGCATTAGTACCGGCGTTTCCCAATTTTCTCTCAGCTTTTTTAGCGTTTCCATGCCATTAAGGCGCGGCATCATCACATCCAAAAGGACCAGATCAATCTCATCATTGATCGCTTCAAGCCCGGCATAGCCATCATTGGCTTCTGAGATAGTGAAGCCCTCAAAGCTCAAAATGTCTTTAAGTAAGCTGGTTAACTCTGTGTCGTCATCAATAAGAAGAATGTTCGCCATTGGGAAGCCTTAATCATTTAGTTAGGTTAATAATACTGCTAATTATTCGTCAACTTTCACTCTTTACGATTCTTTACGCTTTCTAAACGTCACTTTACGAGGGAAAGACTAATCTATATTCAAGCGCTGAGAAACAGACGCAACACATGACTTATTATACCGAATTGAGGCAACAATTATGAAAATGACTAAGAAACTTGTACTAGCAGCTGCGGCACTTCCACTTATTTTTGGTACAGCAAGCGCGTATGCTTACGGTGGTGGTGATAAAGGTGACCACAAAGGTATGCACGACAAGTGTGGCGGTTTCGATAAAAAAGTAATGCGCCAACTAGACCTAACCGACGCTCAAAAAGAACAGTTAAAAGAGATGCGTGAAGCAGACCGTGCTGAGATGAAAGCAAAGCGCGGTGCAAACAAAACGGCAAAAATGGCGCAAATGAAAGCGCATCACGAAAAGGTTCAAGCTCTAGTATTGGCCGACAACTTCGATGAAGCCGCTGCAAACGATCTAGCAAGCCAAATGGTTGCTAAGCAAACTGAACGTCGTGTCGCAATGCTGAAGAAACAACACGACATGATGAGCGTTCTGACAGCAGAGCAAAAAACTCAATTGAAAGAGATCCAACAAGAGCGTATGAGTAAGTGCGCTGACAAAATGGAAAAACGCATGAACAAAGACAAATAGTCTTTCATCTAATCTGGTGTTTAATCCCCAGAATAATGTGAAAAAGCGGCCGTGTGCCGCTTTTTTTGATCCCTTAAAATGAATCTCTTACATCATGTCTGTCATATTCAATTGATTGTTTGCAGGTTATACTTTGTGCTATCAGTCATTTTATAGCCAAATTATGAAACAAGAATACGCACGTTTAGTTACGCTCGCCGCTTGGGCAGCCACTACCATCGCCACAATTTTATTGATCGTGAAGGTCGCAGCATGGTGGGTGACCGGCTCTGTGAGTCTGTTGGCTTCCGTGGTTGATTCCTTGTTAGATATTGCGGCGTCAGTCGTGAACCTAATCGTCGTTCGATACTCTCTCCAGCCTGCCGATAAAGAACATACTTTTGGTCATGGCAAAGCTGAATCTCTTGCAGCACTAGCACAAGCGATGTTTATTTCCGGCTCCGCTTGTTTCCTTATACTTAATGGTATTGAACGCTTCTTTAGGCCTCACGAACTGAACTCTCCTGAAATTGGTATCTACGTCAGCTTATTCGCGATGGTGATGACTTTTGGTTTGGTTCGATTCCAAAAACATGTCGTGAAAAAAACCGGTAGCCAGGCTATTGCGGCGGACTCACTGCATTATCAATCGGATCTCTATATGAATGCGGCCATTATGCTGGCATTGGCGTTGAGCTGGTTTGGTATTGGGCAAGCGGACTCGGTATTCGCGATTGGTATCGGTATCTACATTCTTTACAGCGCTTATCAAATGGCAAATGAAGCGATTCAGTCATTGCTTGATAGAAAGCTACCGGATGAAGAGCTTAAACAGATTAAAGAGACGTCGTTGAGTATCGAAGGTGTATTGGGTGTGCATCAATTACGAACGCGTCGTTCGGGCCCAATTCGCTTTATTCAATTGCATTTGGAGCTTGAAGATAATATCCCACTTATTGAAGCGCATCGCATTTCTGACGAAGTAGAAGACAAGCTTATCTCTGTTTTTCCTGATGCTGATGTATTAATTCATCAAGATCCGTATTCGGTGGTATTTGGCCCAGAGAAACAGCAGAAGTTTCATTCTTGGTAATGAGTGATAAAGCTGAGAGCAAATGGTAAGTGGCCGGCTTTTGAACTAGAGTGAGTAAAAATTACTAACTCAAAGGTGATTCAAAAATCACCTTAGTAACAATTAATGTTGATTCTGATGTGAATCAACAAAGTTACTGAGTAAAACTGTAATACTCTTACAGAAGTAGAAATGTTACATAATTTTACGCGATTTGAGTGCTATTCCTGTTGAGGAAATGTAACATAACGCACAAATATAGATTTAAAATCTTGTTGATATACAATCAGCAAGAATAAGAATTGAATAATAGATTCCCAAAAATCGAGGGTGAGCATGATTAAGAAGATCGGTGTTTTGACCAGTGGTGGTGACGCTCCAGGCATGAACGCAGCAGTTCGCGGTGTAGTTCGTACAGCGCTATCAGTTGGCATTGAAGTTTACGGTATTTACGATGGCTACCAAGGCCTTGTTGAAGACCGTATCGAAAAGCTTGACCGTTCAAGCGTATCTGACGTGATCAACCGTGGTGGTACTTTCTTAGGTTCTGCACGTTTCCCTGAGTTTAAAGATGTTGCTGTTCGTGAGAAAGGCATTGAGAACCTTAAAAAGCACGGTATCGAAGCACTTGTTGTTATCGGTGGTGACGGCTCTTACATGGGCGCTAAGAAACTGACTGAGATGGGTTACCCATGTATCGGTCTTCCAGGTACTATCGACAACGATATCGCAGGTACTGATTACACAATCGGTTACCTAACAGCGCTTAACACTGTTATCGACTCAATTGACCGTCTACGTGACACGTCTTCTTCTCACCAACGTATTTCTATTGTTGAAATCATGGGCCGTCACTGTGGTGACCTTACGCTTATGTCAGCAATTGCAGGTGGTTGTGAATACATCATCACTCCTGAGACTGGCTTAGATAAAGATCAGCTGATCAGCAATATCCAAGATGGTATTGCGAAAGGTAAGAAGCACGCAATCATCGCTCTAACAGAGCTTATGATGGACGCGAACGAACTTGCGAAAGAGATCGAAGCTTCAACAGGTCGTGAAACTCGTGCAACGGTTCTTGGTCACATCCAACGTGGTGGTCGCCCGACTGCATTTGACCGTGTACTGGCTTCTCGCATGGGTAACTACGCAGTTCACCTTCTTCAAGAAGGCCACGGTGGTCGTTGTGTTGGTATTGAGAAAGAAGCGCTTGTTCACCACGACATCATCGACTGTATCGAGAACATGCAGAACCCAGACCGTTCTGAGCTATTCCGCGTTGCAGAAGAGTTGTTCTAAGCAACGCTTAGCGTTCGCTTAAAATATTAAAAACCGCTGATTTATCAGCGGTTTTTTTTGTGCCTGTTGTTTGAGGCTTTAGAACTGACAGGTAATAAAAAAGGCCAACCTAAGTTGACCTTTCATTCAATCTAAACGGTGACGTTTAAATTAAGCTTTTGCTTCAGCTGCTGCTTTAGCGATAGCTGCGAAGCTTTTCGCGTCTAGCGCTGCGCCGCCAACTAGAGCACCGTCGATGTCTGGTTGTGCGAAGTAAGCTGCTGCGTTTTCTGGTTTAACAGAACCGCCGTATTGGATAACAACTTTCTTAGCAACGTCTTCAGATTTCTCTGCGATGTGTGCACGGATTTGAGCGTGGATGCGTTGTGCATCTTCAGCTGTCGCTGCTTTACCAGTACCGATAGCCCAGATTGGTTCGTAAGCGATGATAGCGCCTTCAAGAGCTTCAACACCTTGAGTGTTGATAACAGCGTCAAGTTGACGAGCACATACTGCAACAGTTTCGCCTGCTTCGTTTTGTGCTTCAGATTCACCGATACAAAGAACTGGAGTTAGGCCGTTCTCTTTTAGGAATGCGAATTTCTTAGCAACGAATTCATCTGATTCGTTGTGGTATTCACGACGCTCAGAGTGACCGATGATGATGTGAGATGCGCCGAACTCTTTAAGCATTGCTGGAGACATGTCGCCAGTGAATGCACCGCTGTTGTTTAGGTCAGAGTTTTGAGCACCTAGGATGATTGCGCTGCCCGCTTCAGTAAGCGTACGTTCTGCAAGATCAACGAAAAGTGCTGGTGGAGCAACTGCTACGTCTACGCCTGTTACGCCTTCAAGTTCAGCGTTAAGACCGTTTAGTAGATCAACAACCATTTCTTTGCTGCCGTTTAGTTTCCAGTTACCCATAACTACAGGATGACGCATAGGAATATCTCCAAAGTATTTAAATAAATCGAATGTAAAAAAGTAAACTTTATTACGAAATAATATAACAGATTAATATCAACAGATCATGACTGTGGTCATGACTTTCTTGGATCTTACTCAATGGTCAGAGTAGATTCTGAGCAAATATCAGTGATCCGGCAGACAGAATAATAGCTAACTTCTCGGATTTTTCATCGTTAGTTGCTATTAAGGGACAAACGATTGCGTTAACAATAAGGAAGTAACAATGCCGAACCTAGTTCTAGAGTACTCAAATTCAGTGGATGAGCGTGTGAATATCCAAGGCTTACTGGAAGATCTCCATCAAGTCGCTCTCACATGTGGCTTGTTTGATGTGCCGTCAGTGAAGTCTCGTTCACTGCGTTGCCATAATTGGTTGGTCGGTGAGGAGGAAGATAGTGTAGACTTTATTCATATCAGCTTTGAGTTACTTTCGGGACGAACGGAAGAGCAAAAGCGAGAATTGTCACGATCGTTAATGCAGATCCTGCAAGAACAAGCGAGTCATGTAAGAAGCCTAACGGTCAACATACGAGATATGGATAAAAGTTGCTTTCAGAAAGTGATTAATTAGCTAAAAATAATCAACGATCTAAAAGTGATTAACCAACTATTTGCTGCTAACTTTTGGTAGCGTATTAATTTTTGAGTATTTTAAGATGTCGATGAAAGATTTACTGCTCTCTTTCAAAGGGAGAATTGGTCGTAAGACTTACTGGATTTGGAATGTTTTCTACTATGTAGCGATTACTGGTTTTGCTTCCGGTATTTCTGTTCTGTTCCCTGCATATTCCTATATCCTGCTACCAATCTTTCTACTGTTGCTGGTTATCCCAGATCTTGCAATTACCGCTAAACGCTGGCACGACCGCAATAAGTCGAACTACTGGTTGCTGTTGAACGTGCCACTGGTGCTTGGGCGTTTGGCTTCGCCAATGGTCGCAACGACAACAGAGTCGGTATCGCCAGTTCACATGGCAGCAACGGTTGCAGCATTAGTATGTGGTTTATGGATTTTGATTGAATGTGGATTGCTCAAGGGAACTGAAGGCCGTAATGATTACGGTGACGACCCAGTGTAAAGATTGAATGATTGAGAAATAAGAAGGGAGCATTGTGCTCCCTTTTTTTGTTTTTGGTCTCTAATATCTTGCTACTGATGCTTGGGCGTTTGAGTAACGATTTTTTAATACATTTTCGGTTCTGTGTTCGGCCTAAAAGGAACCACATTTTCAGATTCAGGCTCTTCAAAACTACAGCGGCCTTGAAGCGCATCTTGAAATTTACAGACCTGACAGCGTAGCTCTTGCATCAGTACAACATTAGCATGGTGTGGATTCTTGCAACGGCTGACCACTAAGTCGAGGTGACTTTGTTGGGCTCGAAGTCGATCTTGCATCACCTCAGAGGCAGAACAAATCATTTGTTCACACATATCATGTTTGAATTGATTAAATGCTTCAGGATCACTTTTCGCTAGTTGGACGAGTTCGTCAAAGGGGGGCAGTTTTTGATCCGACTGTGGATATGCCATGTTTCTTTCCTTAGCGTTAAGCATGTTTCATATGCTTTAAGCTTAAGAAATAAATTAGTACAAATTTTAATCAATTTGTATTTTCTCAATCTTGAGACAAGATCAATGACTTGGCGTCAGCCTGCTGGACTTGGACTTGGACTTGGACTTGGTATTGATACAGAGGCTACGTTAAAAGTGCTGGTGTTAAAGTATAAGTACAGCGTCGCTCACCAGCGATAATGTGTTCAGTGCGGCTTACATGACACTCACCTTTGAGTAACTCAGTAAATACATTGAGCTCAGATTGACAGAGGCTTGGACAGCGAGTCGCTGCTTTACAGATAGGACAGTGATTTTCGATCAAGATATAGTTATCACCTTGTTCTTGAAGTTCTGCCATGTAGCCTTCTTCTTCGCGAAGTTGGGTGAGTTTTTCAAGTTTACTGATCAGATTATTACAGTCGGATAGAGCGGCTTGATATTGCTTAAGAGTGTGCTGTTCACGTTCAGCTGCAACTTTAGCTAAGCCTTCTTTGCCAAATAGGTTTTCGACAGCGTCAATCACCTGAATGGTGAGTTCACCGTGTCGGTCTGAGAATTGACTATGCCCTTGCTGAGTCAGAGACCAGTGGCGGGTAGGGCGTCCCACTTTTACTTTTACGTCATGAAACGCAAGAATACCGTCATCTTCCAAACTTTGCAGGTGCTGTCTTGCACCCATTGTCGTCATGCCAAATTCTTCTGACAATTGTTTCGCGGTTACCGCGCCTTGACGCTTAATGGTTTGTAAGATTTTGTCGCTCGTTTTCATACTATCCCTACCTCATGAACCTTACTATTATGGGGCAAGGTGTTTATAAAGCAAACCATTTACTATATTGATAACCATTTACTATATTGATTGTAAATGGTGCCATTCTCGTAGGACATAAAACAAAAGGCTGATACTTGGTATCAGCCTTCGAATGTTTTGTTTAACCGAGCTTAGGTTTACAGGATATGACCCACTACTTCTGGGTCTTTACGCTCTAGATAGTGGATAGACTTGATACGACGGATCGTACGGCAGCGACCACGGATAAGCAGTGTTTCTGTGGTTGCGATATTACCTTTGCGAGAAATACCTTCTAGTAAGTCACCCTTAGTGATACCTGTTGCTGAGAATACAACGTTGTCGCTGCGCGCCATGTCTTCCATTTTTAACACGATGCCCGCTGTTACGCCCATTTCAGCACAACGTTCTAGTTCAATTTCGCCGTGTTTACGGTTTTCTTCTGTGTCGCCTTTGACTTCATGACGAGGGAGAAGACGGCCGTGCATGTCGCCGTCTAGTGCGCGAATAACCGCAGCAGAAACCACACCTTCAGGTGCACCGCCGATGCAGTACATGACGTCTACTTCGCTATCTGGCATACACGTTAGGATTGAAGCAGCAACATCACCATCAGGCACTGCAAATACACGGACGCCCATTGCTTGCATGTCAGCGATGATTTGATCGTGACGAGGTTTAGCAAGCGTGGTTACTACTAGAGTATCGAGTGTTTTACCTAATGCTTTAGCGATGTTTTCGAGGTTCTCGGTCAATGGAAGCTCTAGGTCAATCACGCCTTTAGCGCCAGGGCCTACTACCAATTTTTCCATGTACATATCAGGCGCTTTAAGGAAGCTGCCTTTTTCGCCTGCAGCAAGTACTGCCAATGCATTTGATTGACCCATTGCTGTCATGCGTGTCCCTTCAATTGGGTCAACTGCGATGTCGACAGCGTCGCCGCCTACACCTACGTTTTCGCCGATGTATAGCATGGGTGCATCATCGATTTCACCTTCGCCGATAACAATCTCACCGCTAATTTCGGTTTTGTTTAATAGGCTACGCATTACTTCTACAGCAGCGCCATCTGCAGCGTTTTTATCGCCACGGCCAAGCCACTTGTAACCAGCTAGTGCTGCACCTTCTGTGACACGAGAGAATGACATTGCTAAATCGCGTTTCATGCGGACTCCAAAATTTTCAAAGGGGGAATAGAAATTTCGCGGCGAATTTTACCATATCCAAAAGGAAACGTTTGCCTTTTTGTTTTTTGGGGATTGCTCTTGATCAATTTGCGGTCGA
This sequence comes from Vibrio sp. PSi01, assembly GCF_054960695.1. Taxonomy (NCBI): domain Bacteria; kingdom Pseudomonadati; phylum Pseudomonadota; class Gammaproteobacteria; order Vibrionales; family Vibrionaceae; genus Vibrio; species Vibrio sp. PSi01. Next base: position 73,607 of record NZ_JBHNYN010000012.1, on the reverse strand, counting down.
AAACCGGTAATATTCATCAAAATAATCAGTCTGTTGTTGCGTTGGTAATAGTTCACGTCAATATTCGGTAAAAAGCGCTGTTTTTTTCATCGAATGACGCAAAATATCGAATATATTGAGTGTTTATCCTTGCTCTGCTGAGTAGAATGGGGAAATAAGTGGAGTGAACCTTCACCATCAAACGAATAACTTAAAGGTAGGCCAGAATGTCTTTTGAAGTACTAGAGCAGCTAGAAGCAAAAATTCAAACAGCAGTAGATACAATTGCACTTCTTCAAATGGAAGTGGAAGAGCTTAAAGAAGAGAAACAAGCACTAGCAACTGAAGCTAGTGAGCTTAAAGCAAGTCGTCATGAGCTAGAGCAAAAAACTCAGCAAATGCAGGAAGAGCATTCTGCATGGCAAGATCGTATCCGTAACCTTCTTGGTAAAATGGATGACGTAGAGTAATTGACTCTTCGGATTTAAAAAAACGCCCGCTACTGATTAGCGGGCGTTTTTGTTTGTGTTCTAATGCTTCGTACTCTTATGCTTTGTTTTATTATTCAAAGCTGAGTTACTCGACCTCTTCTTCTTCAACATCCAGATCAAGTTCTACATCCAGAGGCTCTGCAGAAAGGATGATGCCGGTGTTGTCTGCGTAGAGGTAATCTTCCGGTAAGAAGGTCACGCTACCAAAGTTAACCGGTACATCAATCTCACCTACTCCACCTTGGCTTGCGCCGACAGGTATAGAGGCTAGGGCTTGAATACCTAGGTTCATATCTTCAAGCTCATCGACTTCACGCACACAGCCGTAAACCACAATACCTTCCCACTCATTGTCTTCGGCAAGTAGGGCTATCTCCGCATCGATCAGCGCTTTACGTAGTGAGCCGCCACCATCGATTAACAACACTCGTCCCAAGCCATCTTGCTCTAATACGGAGCGAATCAAAGCGTTGTCTTCAAAACACTTTAATGTCGTGATCTGTCCGGCGAAGGATGCTCGTCCACCGAAGTTGCTGAACATTGGTTCCACGACATCCACTTGATCCAGATATATGTCGCACAGTGCTGAAGTGTTGTATTCCATTTGCGTACCTTTTGAACAATGAGCTTAGTTTGAGTATATCGGTGCTTGATCCCTTTGCAATGATTAGTCTCAATTAACTCAGTAGAGTTTGAGCTACGACAACCCCTGCAAACAATAGGTTAGTGACCAGTGAGCATTTCACAATGACAGGCATCATCGGCGCTATTTGTGCTGGCTTCTCTGTTTCCCACACGGCCTTGCCATGCTTATAGACAATAATAATGCTGAGTAAAAACGGTAGACTGATCCAGACTGGTTTTTCTTGAATGAGTAGGTACAGAGCGAAAGACGCGAGAGCCAATCCAAGAAGTGCAAAGTGGTATTGCTTAGCTTTGCGTTGTCCTAGACGAACGGCCATGGTGCGTTTCCCGCATTCACTGTCGTTTTCGATATCACGCATGTTATTGATATTGAGTACCGCAACCGCCATCAGTCCGCAGCCTAACGCTGGAAGAAATAGACTTGGTTCAACATGACCAGTGTGTAAGAAGTAAGTACCAGAAACACCTAACAAACCAAAGAAGATAAAGACAGATAAGTCCCCTAGGCCAATATATCCATAGGGTTTGTTGCCTACGGTATATGCGATAGCCGCGACAATCGCTAATACGCCGAGTGCGATGAAAGACAGAATGCTTTCAATTGATGTCAGCGCATGGAAAATCAGAATGAGCCCTGCGATAACGGTAAACACGATATTGAGGATGATCGCTTGCTTCATGGTTGTTGCCGTCACCGCGCCAGATTGCATTGCGCGTGTTGGTCCTAGACGATTTTCGTTGTCGGTGCCTTTAGCCGCATCGCCATAGTCATTCGCTAGGTTCGATAAAATTTGTAAGAGTGTGGCGGTTAAAAAAGCCAGTAGTGCTATCGATAAAGAAAAGTGATCGCTGGAGAACGCTAAACTACTTCCTGTAAGAATAGAGACGAGTGCGAGAGGCAGAGTTTTCGGTCGTGCGGCATCAAGCCAAATCAGTAGAGATTGTTTCATCGTAGGTCTATTTCTTTGTAAGTCTTCGTTTCAAACTGTGATTTGAGTATACGCCCATTCTTCAAGTAATAAAAAGCCCACTCGAAAGTGGGCCTTGAATTCGCTTATTAGCTGCTATTTCTTTGAGATAGAGCAATAAGTTGGAGTTTCGTGTGCTACAGGATGAAGCGGCTTAGGTCTTCGTCTTCAACGAATTCACCGAGCTTCGACGTTACGTAAGCTTCATCAATGACGAGTTTGCTGCCGGCTTTTTCTGTTGCGTCGAATGAAATCTCATCCATTAGGCGTTCCATAACAGTATGTAGGCGACGCGCACCGATATTCTCCGTGGTTTCGTTAACACGCCATGCCGCGTCAGCAATCTGATTAATGCCATCTTCAGTGAACTCAATGCTCACATCTTCTGTTTTCATCAGGGCAATGTATTGCTCTGTTAAAGATGCTTTTGGCTCAGTAAGAATTCGTTTGAAGTCATGTGCAGAAAGCGCTTCAAGTTCTACACGGATTGGTAGACGACCTTGCAGCTCAGGGATCAGGTCAGATGGCTTAGCCACTTGGAATGCGCCTGATGTGATAAACAAGATGTGATCAGTTTTAACCATGCCGTGTTTCGTTGATACTGTGCTGCCTTCGATAAGAGGCAGTAGGTCACGTTGAACACCTTCGCGAGATACGTCTGGGCCTGAGCTGTCACCACGTTTACAGATTTTGTCGATCTCATCGATGAACACGATACCGTTGTTTTCAGCGTTGAAGATCGCGTTCTCTTTTAGCTCTTCCTGGTTCACAAGCTTCGCAGCTTCTTCTTCTGTCAGTGCTTTGAATGCGTCTTTGATTTTCATCTTACGCTTTTTCTTGGTGTCGCCAGCGAGATTTTGGAACATGCCTTGTAGCTGGTTAGTCATCTCTTCCATACCTGGAGGTGACATGATTTCAACACCCATTTGCGGTGCCGCTACATCAACTTCGATCTCTTTGTCGTCTAGCTTACCTTCGCGCAGTTTTTTACGGAAAATCTGACGAGTGTTTGAAGAGGTTGTGTCTTCAGTTGATTGCTCGTTCTGACCCCAAGCATCACGAGCTGGTGGTAGAAGGGCATCAAGAATGCGTTCTTCAGCTTGTTCTTCAGCGCGGTATTGTACTTTTTCCATCGCTTGTTGGTGCGTCATCTTGATCGCAACGTCCGTTAGATCACGGATGATGGTTTCAACTTCTTTACCAACGTAACCCACTTCGGTGAACTTAGTCGCTTCTACCTTGATGAAAGGCGCGTTTGCTAATTTCGCTAGGCGGCGAGCAATTTCAGTTTTACCTACACCCGTTGGGCCAATCATTAGGATGTTCTTTGGTGATACTTCAACACGCAGGCTTTCTTCAAGCTGCATACGACGCCAGCGGTTACGCAGGGCAATAGCAACTGAACGCTTAGCGTTGTCTTGGCCGATAATGTGGCGATTGAGTTCGTGGACAATTTCGCGAGGAGTCATCTCAGACATGGTTTTTCCTTAATTCTTTAATCACTGTTGAATACAACGTTATTGATGGAAGCGGTCGTTACTCTGGCTTTGGCAGCTCAACGGTGCTTTCTAGTTCTTCAATAGTGTGGTGATGGTTGGTGAAGACACAGATATCGCCGGCAATGTTCAGCGACTTTTCTGCGATTTCACGCGCATCTAAATCAGTATTTTCTAATAGTGCAGTAGCTGCTGCTTGAGCGAAGTTACCGCCCGAACCGATCGCAATCAGATCATTCTCAGGTTGAACTACGTCACCGTTACCAGTGATGATCAGTGAAGCGGTCTCATCCGCTACTGCAAGCAATGCTTCTAACTTACGTAGAGCACGGTCGCTACGCCAATCCTTCGCTAGCTCAACGGCAGCTTTGGTCAGGTGGCCTTGGTGCATTTGTAGCTTGCTTTCAAATTTTTCGAATAGCGTGAAAGCATCAGCGGTACCGCCAGCAAAACCTGCCAGTACTTTGTTGTTGTATAGGCGACGTACTTTACGGGCATTGCCCTTCATTACAGTATTGCCTAGAGATACTTGTCCATCACCCGCGATGACGACTTTATTATTACGACGTACAGATACAATGGTAGTCACGAGTAGGGCCTCTTAATATTTCTTATCTTTGGGTATAAAAAGTATATGAGGATGGCACTCGGATAATTCAAGGAACCACGAGTGATGTCGTGCAACTTATCGACGGAAGTTGTAAGGAAAGTTGGAGAAAGGGAGCGAATAAAAGAAAACCTCCACAATGGGAGGCCTTCAGTGTTTGGTTTTTTCTGCTTCTGCTAAATCTGTAACTACTCGGTATCTTTCCAAATAGCACAAGGTTCTATTTTCGCTCGTTGCAGCTTATGGCGATCTCGCTCAGCGTCGCGCTTCAACTTGTATGGTCCAAGAACCACACGATACCAACTGCTGCCATCTTTCTTGCGGATTTCGCTTGAGATACCTTGGAAGGCAATATCTAACTTACGAGCTTCAGCTTGTGACGAGGTTTTGTAAGCACCACACTGCATCACGTAAGGGATTTTTGAGATCTGTTGCTCTTTTGCTTTGACTTCAATTTCGCGGCTTGGCAGCGTTTCGACATAATCCCATTTCTCTTCAGGAGGTGGTGGAATCATTTTCGCAGGTTTTGGCTTAGGTTTTGGTTTGGTTACCACAGGAGCGGGAGTTGGCGGCTCAGGATCATTACTCAGTAAGTAAAGTCCATAACCAAAACCACCGGCAAGGAGGATCGCCAAAAGACCACTGCGCCAAGGCTTACGGCGAGGGGCTTGTTTTTTAGTCGTTTTTTTTGTGCCACGACCGCGCTTTACATAATCTCTATTAGCCACAAGACAATTCAATAGTTGATGATTCTGCTCTCATGGTAATCCAGATTGCGCGAGGATAATAGTGCAGAAATGGAAGCGGCACGTCAAAATGTACCGCCACTTTGTATAGGTATTTTGTGCTATTAAATTCGCGGTGGTGCAGTACTGCCTCGAACCACGAGTTTAGCTTCAAGCAGACGTGAACCAGCTTGAACATCGTTACCTTTAAGGAGATCAAGCATCATTAGCATGGCTTGACGTCCAATCTCGTAACGAGGCTGAGAAATTGTTGTCAGTGGTGGATCGCAGTATTGAGCGAATTGGATGTCATCAAAGCCAACAATTGATAAATCTTGAGGGACGCGTAAACCTAGCTTCTTCGCTTCTTGAATCGCACCAATCGCCATTGCATCGTTATGACAGAAAATAGCAGTAGGTTGCTCGGGCAGAGCTAGAAGTTGACGAACCGCTTGAGCACCAGCTTCAAAGGTAAAGTCACCGACCGTGCTATAAGCTGGGTTCATTGATACACCCGCACGGCGCAATGCTTGTTGGTAGCCTTGTTGGCGGAATTTACACAGTGTCGCTGATATTGGGCCAGATATTTGAGCGATACGCTTATGACCTAATTGGGCTAGGTAGTTAACCGCTTCAAATGCAGAGGTTAAGTTATCGATGTGTACTGTCGGTAATTCAAGCTCAGGGGCGAATTCACATGCCATCACCATCGGCGGTAAATTCTTTTGTTCAGGCTTGCTGACATCAAACGGATGGTCAGTGCCAAGCAGCAGCATACCGTCAGCTTGCTTGGTGAAAACCAAGTTAACAAAAGAAGACTCGCGCTTCTTTTGCTGGCCGCTATCACCCAGTAGAACAAGGTAATCATTTTCTACTGCGGCGTCTTCGATACCACGAATGATTTCAGCAAAATAAGGGTCACAGATATCAGGAACGATAGTGATGATGGTTTTTGATTCGTTGCGACGTAAGTTTCTAGCTAATGTGTTGGGTGAGTATCCAGCTTCTAGCACTGCCGCTTCGACTCGCTTACGAGTAGAAACAGAGACTTTTTCAGGGTTCATCAATGCACGTGATACCGTTGCTGTTGAGACGCCTGCTAGCTGGGCAACATCCTTCATTGTCGCCATAAATTAAACCCTCTTGTAAGTTCCTTTGCTGCCTAAGTATCTAAGGCATGAATAATAAATTTAATCGAATAGATATTGTGAAAGTGTTGCTAACACTTTTTTTATTGCAATATTTTATTCGTTTAATCTGTGTAAAGTTACGGCTAGATTAACAAAAATCACATGACTAGTGTGAAGTTGCTCACGAGAAATATGAAAGATTTGTGAACAAACTTATCATTAGTTTTAACCCGATGGGATTTAGCTCAAATCTTGAGGCTCTATATCGAGTGACCAGCGGACTTTTTTTGCAGCGGGTAACATATTGATTGCCGGTTTCGCGCTCATTAATAGCTTCTGCATTAATGAACGCGTCTGAGTTTGTAAGATTAACTGCCAGCGTGACTTGCCCGCTCGTTTTGCTAACGGGGCAGGGGTTGGCCCTAACACCATACAATATTGGTCAAACAGCGGGTGCGATTCCAATGTATGACGCACTTGACGTAGAAACTCTTCCACTAAGCGCGTGTCATTAGCTTCCGCTCGGAATAACGTCATAAAGGTATATGGCGGTAACATCGCCTGTTTGCGTTCGGCTAAGGCAGTCTGAGCGAAGTGGTTATAGTCTTTATGTAATAGTGCTTGCAGTAATCCGTGTTCAGGGTGGTGAGTTTGTAAGATGACTTCACCCGGTTTACTTGCACGACCGGCGCGTCCCGCTACTTGAATGAATAACTGAGCAAGGCGTTCTGAAGCTCTAAAGTCACTACTATATAAAGAGCCATCAACATCCAATAACGCAACAAGTGTGACATCTGGGAAGTGATGCCCTTTAGCAAGCATCTGTGTACCAATCAGGATTTGGTATTCACCTTTGCGAATCGACTCTAATGCATTTTCTAGGCTGCCTTTACGGCGAGTACTATCGCGATCAATGCGAATGGTTTTGTATTCAGGGAATAGTTGGCCAAGTTGAGCTTCTAGTTGCTCGGTACCGACACCCACGGTTACTAAGTTCGCTGAACCACAGCCTTGGCAATTATGTACGATATGCTGTTGTGAACCACAATGGTGGCAGCGCATCTCATTACTGTATTGGTGATAGGTGTAGTAAGCGTCACAGCGTTTACATTCTGCAGTCCAACCACAATCGTGACACATCAGTGCTGGAGAAAACCCACGGCGGTTGAGGAACAACATCACTTGGTTACCCGCCTTGAGATGCCTTTGCATTTCTGCAATCAACGACGCAGATAAGCCGCTTTCTAGGTATTCCCCCTTAACATCCAATACTTTATTGGTGGTCGGCAGAGCGACCCCCGCGCGTGAGGTGAGAGTGAGGTAGCTGTATTTACCGATCTGAGCATTGTGCAGTGTCTCAAAGGCCGGAGTAGCTGAACCAAGAACAACCGGAATCTGTGCTTTGTGAGCACGCATGATCGCCACATCACGAGCGTGGTAGCGGAGGCTGTCTTGCTGTTTATATGAAGCATCATGTTCTTCATCGACAATAATGATGCCCAGATCGGCAAAAGGCGTGAATAGAGCCGAGCGTGTACCAATCACGATACCCGCAATTTTATCACGCGCCGATAACCAAGCATTCAATCGCTCAGAATCGTTTAACCCTGAATGGATTACCTCAACGGGTACATTAAAGCGTCGTTTAAAGCGGTTAATCGTTTGAGGTGTCAGGCCTATTTCAGGAACCAAGACTAACGCTTGTTTACCTTGGTCTAGAATCGGCTTGATCATATTAAGGTAGACTTCAGTTTTACCTGAGCCCGTGACACCTTCTAATAAGAAGCAACCAAAGTCGGTTTGGCTATTTACCGTTGCTATCGCGATAGCTTGCTCTTCGTTGAGCTTAGGTTTGTCTTGGTCGTTTTCGAGGTCAGTTGGCCACGGTTGGCGTTTCGGTTTTTTCTCAGCAGATTCAATCCAACCTTTTTCTTCGAGTGTCTTGAGTACAGCACTACCGACTTCTTCATCGATGAACTCTTGATGAGGAACGGGACCGTGCTCAAGCATGTGCATCACTTTGGCTTGCTTGACCGCACGACCAAAGCCTTGCATCAGCTGATCTCTACCTGATGGGGTCAGTTGCCACTCGACAAGTGTTGCGAAGTCGGCCGCTTTTCCTTTTCGTAAAGCGCTTGGCAGAGCGTTAGCCAAAGTTTCACCCAATGGATACTGATAAAACTGGCTACACCACATTAAGAGTGAGTAGACTGATTCTGGCCAAACGGGTTGGTTATCTAATAAAGCTTTGATTGGCTTGAGCTTGTCTAGCTCGAATTCTGATTCGTTAACCAGAGCCGTGACGATGCCAGTTAAGGTTTGTCGTCCGAATGGCACAGATACTCGACCGCCAATGATAGGAAATAGGTGGTTGGGAATCTTGTAATCGAACTGCTTGTCGAGTGGAACAGGCAGTGCCACACGGGCAATCATTGGACGCATAAAGGGACGGCTTTATCTGAGTTGACGAGAGCGAACAGTCTAAAGGATAAGCCAGTTAAATTCGAGAAGCAGTTTGGATGAGAAGGCTGAGTTAGCGTATGAAGCCAACTAGCACGTCTAAATCCCACTCGATGTAGAAAATAAAGATACGATTGGTGAAAAATGTATCAAATTAGTTGATCCTATCTCACAGATTCATTACTATACTGCGCCTTAAAGGTATGGCTTTATCTCTATTTAGTGATACAGCGGTGTCTTTATTTATTTTTTTAACTACGTGTGGTGTGCGGCTTAGAATCGTATAGCGACACGGCCTACTTGAGGTTATCCCATGAAAGCTGGAATCCACCCAGAATACAAAGCAGTTACTGCAACTTGTTCTTGCGGCAACACATTTGAGTTCAACTCAACGCTTGCAAAAGAATCTATCCACCTAGACGTATGTGACAAATGTCACCCATTCTACACTGGTAAGCAACGTATCGTAGATACGGGCGGCCGTGTTGATCGCTTCAACAAGCGTTTCGGTGCTCTTTCTAGCAAGAAGTAATTCTCGCTATTTAGAAACAAAAAGGACACTTCGGTGTCCTTTTTTGTTTTCTGGCGTTTGATAAACAGATCAATATTATTCCGTTCTTAACCTATTCTTATACTCTTTCGCCAACTAAGCTTAACTCTCATCGTTCCGCCTGAATCATGCATGATTGAAATCTACTCGAAAGTGCAACAAGCGACAGTAAGTTCAACTGCTCACTGGTCTTATTAGTAGTGAAATCTCGTTTTTTAATGAGACAGAGGCTTCAACCATCTAGGAACTTTGAAGTACATCCATTAACATGAACAAGATCCCCCAAATAATAATATCCTAGGAACCTACACCTATGTCTGAAGACAGCAGCCAAGCTCAATCCTCTCAAGAATTATCGCCTCAAGAACAATTCCGTCAGCAAGCTCTTGATTACCATGAGTTCCCAATTCCTGGCAAAATTGCCGTAGAACTGACGAAGCCTGCAAACTCTGCAGAAGACCTAGCACTTGCATACAGTCCTGGTGTGGCTGAGCCAGTCCGAGAGATCGCACAGAACGTCGATAACGTTTACAAGTACACAGGTAAAGGCAACATGGTTGCAGTTATCTCTAACGGTACCGCGATTCTTGGCTTAGGTAACCTTGGCCCTATTGCTTCTAAACCTGTTATGGAAGGTAAAGCGTTACTGTTTAAGCGTTTTGCTGGTTTAGATTCTATCGATATTGAAGTAAAACACCGCACAATCGATGAGTTCGTTGATACGGTTGCGAATATCGCAGATACATTCGGCGGTATTAACCTAGAAGACATCAAAGCACCAGACTGTTTTGAAATTGAACGTCGCCTGATTGAGCGTTGTGATGTACCTGTATTCCACGATGACCAACATGGTACTGCGATTGTAACTGCCGCGGGTATGCTGAATGCAATCGAGCTTCAAGGTAAAAAACTCGAAGAGTGTAAGATCGTTTGCTTAGGCGCCGGAGCAGCCGCAGTTGCTTGTATGGAACTACTGATTAAGTGTGGCGCTCAGCGTGAGAAGATCTACATGCTTGATCGTAAAGGTGTGATCCACACTCGTCGTGATGACCTGAATGAGTACAAAGCACTGTTCGCAAACAACACCGACAAGCGTACGCTTGAAGATGTTATTGAAGGTGCTGATCTTTTCTTGGGCGTATCTGGCCCTAATTTGCTACCAGCAGAAGCACTAACGCTAATGGCTGATAAGCCAGTTGTGTTTGCATGTTCAAACCCTGATCCAGAGATCAAGCCACAGCTTGCTCACGAAGTTCGTTCTGATCTAATTATGGGTACAGGCCGCAGTGATTACCCTAACCAGGTAAACAACGTACTTTGTTTCCCATTCATTTTCCGTGGTGCACTAGACGTACGTGCGAGCGAAATCAATGACGAAATGAAGCTAGCGGCGGTTAAAGCTATTCGTGAACTAGCGAAAGAAGAAGTTCCAGCTGAAGTACTAGCAGCTGCAGGTGAAACTGCACTGGAGTTCGGTAAGGGTTACATCATTCCTAAGCCAATGGACCCACGTCTACTTCCTCGTGTAGCAAAAGCGGTAGCAGAAGCGGCCGTTGAATCTGGCGTAGCTCGTATTGAGATGCCTGCTAACTATATGGCATAAAAGCATATGGCATAGATACTGGATGGCGTAATCGCTTGTTATAGCGGTTGCTCGATTGAGCAAAAAAGAATAATAAAAAACCGACTCATCAGGAGTCGGTTTTTTTATGTCTATCATTTACAGCACACGCCTAGATAAGATAGTGGCTGATGTGACAAATAGGGTTCAGCTATAGCGGATCAATACTGAAGGCAGCGACTGAGTTATTGTTATTCTTCGTCAAATGCTTCGAACTCGATACCCATTGCTGTCATCAGTTCTTTCACTTCAGCAGGAATATCATCTGGGCGATCTTTACGAAGGTCTTCATCCGTTGGCAGTGGCTGGCCTGTGTACGCATGTAGAAAGGCTTCGCACAGTAGCTCACTGTTTGTTGCATGGCGTAGGTTGTTAATCTGGCGGCGAGTACGCTCGTCAGTGAGAACCTTTAACACTTTTAGAGGGATAGAAACTGTAATTTTCTTTACTTGTTCGCTTTTCTTTCCATGCTCAGCATATGGGCTTATGTATTCACCATTCCAGTCGGCCATTGCGTACCTTCATCACTTTAGTTGTTAGAATAAATTAATAGTGGTGATTTTAGCGGGATTTACTGCCATAAGCAAAGACATATAGACGTCTAGAAGTGTTGACGTCTCGCGTTTATGAAAGTAAAGTGAATAACATATATCTAACACAGCCGCAAAAACCCCACAAGCTGCTGTGATACCCAGACGCCAAACTTGTAAGGAAGCACCTATGAGCAGCCGGAAGCCAGCAACCATCGCCGTACGTACTGGCATCGAGTCAGACACTCAACATCATGCCGTAGTTCCACCTATTTATCTGTCGACTAACTACGGTTTTCCCGCTTTTGGTGAAGTGCCAAAGTACGATTACACCCGTTCTGGTAACCCAAACCGTGGTTTATTAGAAACTGCTCTGTTTGAACTGGAGTCTGGTAAAGGTGCCGTTGTGACTAACTGTGGCACGTCGGCGCTTAACTTATGGGTGTCTACTTTCTTAGGTGGTGATGATCTTATTGTCGCACCACACGATTGTTATGGTGGTACTTACCGTCTATTTAACACGCGTTCGCTTAAAGGCGATTTTAAAGTGCTGTTTGTTGATCAATCGGATCAAGCTGCGCTAGATGCGGCGATCGCACTTAAGCCTAAGCTGATCTTATTAGAGACTCCATCGAACCCACTGGTTCGCGTGGTTGATATTGCTGAAACTTGCCGTAAAGCAAAAGAAGTGGGTGCATTGGTTGCTGTTGATAATACGTTTTTGACGCCTGTGTTCCAAAAGCCGTTAGAGCTAGGTGCCGATTTTGTTATCCACTCAACAACGAAATTCATTAATGGTCACTCAGACGTGATTGGTGGTGTGGTCGTTACCAAGACGGAAGAGCACGCTGAAGAGTTAGCTTGGTGGGGCAACTGCATCGGTGCGACCGGCACACCGTTTGATAGCTACATGACGCTACGTGGTATTCGTACGCTTGGGGCTCGTATGCGTGTTCATGAAGAGAGCTCGCGTGAAATCTTAACTTCGCTACAGCAGCAAGATCTTGTTGGCACTATTTATCACCCAAGTTTATCTGACCACCCAGGTCATGATATTGCGAAGAAACAGCAGTCTGGCTTTGGTTCAATGCTGAGCTTTGAATTTTCAGGCTCATTTGAGGCGCTTAAATACTTTGTTGGCGAGTTAGCGCTGTTCTCTTTAGCTGAGTCTTTGGGCGGTGTTGAAAGCTTGATTTGTCACCCTGCGTCGATGACTCACCGTGCAATGGGTGAAGAAGCCTTGGCAGAAGCGGGGATCTCTCAGCAACTATTACGCCTTTCGGTTGGTTTAGAAGACGCTGAAGATTTGATTGACGATCTCAAGCAAGCCTTTGAAAAGACAAAACGCTTTATCGCTGAAGGGGAGGGTTAATAATGACAACCTTTCGCCAGCTACATAAATTTGGTGGTAGCAGCTTAGCGAACCCTGAATGTTACCAACGCGTTGTGAACATTCTTAGAGAATATTCATCAGCAACCGATTTGGTTGTGGTATCTGCCGCAGGTAAAACAACCAACCGCTTGATAGAGTTTGTTGAAGCTCTCGATAAAGATGGTCGTATTGCCCATGAGTGCCTACAAACTCTTCGTCAGTTCCAACTAGAGCTGATTGAAGTGCTTCTTGAAGGTGAGCTCGCAGTGCAACTAACGGCAACCATCCAACAAGAATTCACCGCTTTAGGAGAGTTAACTGCTCCTCTAAGTGAAGTGCAAAAAGCGCAAGTGCTTGGTCATGGCGAAGTTTGGTCTTCACGCTTGTTGGCGGCTTTGTTGTGCCAAAATGATTTACAAGCCGTCGCTCAAGATGCGCGTGCTTTTTTACGAGCAGAAGTGGGCGCTCAACCTGAAGTTGATCGCGCACGTTCTTACCCTCTGATTAAAGAAGTTTTGGCTCAGCATACGCATTGCCGTGTAGTGATTACTGGCTTTATGGCTCAGAACTGCGAGGGCGAAACAGTGCTGCTCGGCCGCAACGGTTCGGATTACTCGGCGACAGTGATTGGTGCTTTGGCAGAAGTTGAACGCGTAACGATTTGGAGTGACGTGGCTGGTGTATACAGTGCTGATCCTCGTTTAGTTTCAGATGCGTGTTTGTTACCTTTACTTCGCCTTGATGAAGCGAGTGAACTGGCTCGTCTAGCGGCTCCTGTGCTTCATAGCCGAACGCTACAACCTGTGGCTCAAAGTGCTATGGATCTGAGCTTACGCTGCAGTTACCAGCCAGAGGCGGGCTCTACACAGATAGAGCGAGTACTGGCTTCAGGTCGCGGTGCAAAAATTATTACCTCTTTAGATGAAGTTCTTATCGTGCAACTGACGTTTGGTCACGGACATGATTTCGACCGTCTAGAAAGTGAAGTGTTGGAAGGTCTTAAGCGTGCTCAACTAGAGCCACTTGCTTATGAACTTGAACCGGATCAACATTGCTTGCGTCTTGCTTACACAGAAGAGATCGCTGGTGGTGCTCTGGAATACCTACAAGACCATGCGATTGAAGCTGAAATCAAACTAAAGGAAGGTTTCTCTCTGATTGCTGCAGTGGGTGCGGGTGTGACTAAAAACCCGAACCATTGCTACGGCTTCTACCAGCAACTAAAGAGCTCACCGGTTGAATTTATCTCAGAAGCGAATTCAGGCTTAAGCTTGGTCGCAGTGATTCGTAAGAGTGAAACCTCAAGCTTAGTGAAAGGCATTCATTCTCAATTGTTTCAAGCACAGAAGCGTGTGGCGATTGCCTTATGTGGTAAGGGCAACATTGGTTCAAGTTGGTTAAGCCTGTTTGCTGAGCAAAAGGCTGAACTTGAAAAGCGTCGTGGAATGAACTTTGAGTTGGTTGCGGTGGTTGATAGCCAAACCTATTGGTTTGACGATCAAGGCATTGATGCGACGTCTGTTAGTAAGCGTTTTGATGATGAAGCGATTGCTAATAATGGTAACGATTGGTTAGAGCGCTTAGGTTCGATTCAGGGTTACGATGAAGCGGTGGTTCTTGATGTTACAGCGAGCCCAGTGCTTGCAGCAAAATATCTGCAAATCGCACAACAAGGCATTCATTTGATCTCGGCCAACAAGGTTGCAGGCTCTGCATCAAGTGAGTATTACCATCAGGTGCAAGATGCGTTTGCTAAGATCAGCCGTCACTGGTTATACAACGCGACCGTTGGTGCAGGTTTGCCGATTAACCACACGGTACGCGACCTGCGTGAGAGTGGCGATGACATCATTGCGTTGTCTGGCATTTTCTCAGGCACGTTGTCTTGGTTGTTCCAACAGTTTGATGGCACAGTACCGTTCAGTGAGTTGGTCGACTTAGCATGGCAACAAGGCCTTACTGAACCAGACCCACGTGCTGACTTAGATGGTTCAGACGTAATGCGTAAGTTGGTGATTCTAGCGCGTGAATCTGGTTTAGAGATCGAGCCTGAAAACGTAAAAGTCGAATCGCTAGTACCTGAAGCGCTGCAAGATTTATCAGTGGATGATTTCTTTGATAAGGCTTCTGTGTTGAGTGAAGAACTGGCCGAGCGTTTAGAAAAAGCGCACTCTCAGCAGAAGGTTTTACGTTACGTAGCGCGTTTAGAGAAGAACGGCAAGGCAACGGTCGGTGTGGAGGCGTTGTCGAAAGAGCATGCGCTGGCTAACTTACTGCCTTGCGATAACATCTTTGCGATTGAGAGCAAATGGTACAAAGATAATCCATTGGTTATTCGTGGCCCAGGAGCGGGGCGTGAAGTGACGGCAGGTGCAATTCAATCTGATCTAAACAGAATGTCTAGCCTGTTTTAAATTCTAAATAGCATACTATTCACTAAGATAAATAAGGCTGGAAGCACGATGTGTTTTTCAGCCTTTTTTTTACATTATTTCTTCTTGGCAACTCACCTATCGACTTGAGTTTTTCTCACTATCTACTTGAGAAAAATTCATAATGGATCTGTTGACATTAAATCGTATTCAATACATTCTACAGACATATAGACGTCTAAACGTCATTTAAGGATTTGAGTTTTAGTGGTTGTTTTTGCCACAGGGAGAGTAAGATGGGATACACACACGCAGGCCATATCGACGCTTTAAATCAGAATATCGCTGAGCTTTCTGACAACATCAATGTGTCATTTGAGTTTTTTCCACCAAGCAGTGAGAAGATGGAAGAGACCTTGTGGAATTCTGTTCACCGTCTTAAAACACTCCAACCAAAATTTGTATCAGTAACCTACGGTGCAAACTCGGGTGAGCGTGATCGTACCCACTCAATTATTAAAGAAATTAAGAACCAAACAGGCCTAATTGCTGCACCACACTTAACGTGTATTGATGCTAGCCGTGAAGAGCTGATTCAAATTGCTGATGATTACTGGGCAAATGGCATTGAGAGCATTGTTGCGTTGCGTGGTGATATCCCAGCAGGCGGTGGCGCTCCAGATATGTATGCATCTGACTTGGTTGAGCTGCTTAAATCTCGCCACGACTTTGATATCTCTGTTGCAGCTTTCCCTGAGGTTCACCCTGAAGCAAAAAGTGCTCAATCAGACCTTATTAACCTGAAGCGTAAAGTGGATGCTGGCGCTAACCGTGCCATCACGCAATTCTTTTTTGATGTAGAAAGTTACTTACGTTTCCGTGATCGCTGTGTGGCGGCAGGTATCGATGTTGAAATCGTACCGGGCATCTTACCTGTTTCTAACTTCAAGCAGGCGTCTCGCTTTGCTGCGATGAATAACGTGAAAGTTCCGGGCTGGATGGCCAAGCAATTTGAAGGTTTGGATGATGATCCAACGACTCGCCAGTTAGTGGGTGCTAGTCAAGCGATCGATATGGTTCGTACGTTGAGCCGTGAAGGTGTGAAAGACTTCCACTTCTACACGCTAAACCGTGCAGAAATGACTTATGCACTTTGCCATACTTTGGGTGTTCGTCCATAAGTCGCTGCCTTGTAGTTAAGCTCAGGCTCGGATAAAAAGCCATCGGCTGTACCTCTCAAATCTTATAGATACAAAAAAGGCTTGGACTCTAAGAGTTCAAGCCTTTTGCTTTTCAGCTTCTAGCTTAACTTAAGCAAGAGCGCCAAGTTCAAGCAGTACTTCTTCAGCCCATACAATCCATGCTTCACGGATAAGTAGGTTACGACGAAGCGTTAGGCGTTCAAGGCGTGCTTGCTTGTCTAGCGTCGATGGCGTTGCGTAGTAAGCTGCTTCGATTTCTTTGTAGTGAGAAACCAGTTTGCGAGACTCTTCTACTAGCTCAGCAAGTTGTACGCGGTAAGCGTCAGAAGGTTGCACAGCACAAGCCATTAGCTTAGCTGAGAACTCGTCACGAACAGTTGGGTGTGCAGTTGGTTGTTCAAACCATTCACCTAGCGCGCCACGGCCTGCATCAGTGATAGAGTAAACTTTACGATCAGGTTTGCCTTCTTGAGGCTCAAGCACGCAAGTTACCTGGTCGTTCTGAGCCATTTTATTTAGCTCGCGGTAAACTTGTTGGTGGCTAGCTTTCCAGAAGTAACCAATGCTTGCGGAGAATTCTTTTGTGATATCGTAACCAGTAGCATCGCGTGTACTTAAAACGGTTAGAATTACGTGTGGTAATGACATGTCTGAAATCCAAATGGTAAACAGTAAACAAATACTTAAACAACAAGTGTGCTTCTAATGGCACGTTATATTGGTTATGTCTAAGTAGCACCAACTCATCGGTTGGTTATGTCACCTTACAAAGCCGTTTATCACCTAGGTTGACCAGTTTATTGGTCAAGTTGCTGCAGATTATTTTTTTGGAGTGTTTCCGCAGCGGAGCAGTAGTATATCTAAATAATAAGCATAAAGTAGAATACATGGACAAAATAACCCGAAAAACTGACAAAATACTCATTAATTGTTTTATGACAAAATAAAAAGGTCGCACATGGCGACCTTTTGTTCTTTTTTTAGAGGTAAATGCTACTTAGATTATAGTAGGGTTCGCTAATTAACCTGTATTTCGCATACCAGCAGCAATACCTGCAATCGTCACCATTAGTGCTTCTTCTAGCTCTGCTGGTGGTGTCTCACACTTACGAGTTCGGTAAAGCAGCTCTGCTTGAAGCATGTTTAGTGGCTCAACATAGATGTTACGTAGACGAATCGATTCAAGCCCCCAAGGGTCGCTTTGCATCAAGTTCTCGTTATTTTCTACATTCAGCACTGCTTTGATGTCTTTTTGCAGCTGTTCACGCAGTAATTCACCTAGAGGTAACAGTTCTTCGTCAACAAGACGTTGATCGTAGTACTTGGCAATTTCCATGTTGCACTTAGAGTACACCATTTCTAGCATGCCAAGGCGAGTCGAGAAGAATGGCCATTCACGACACATCTCTTCAAGTAGCGCTTGATGGCCTTGGTCTACTGAGTATTGAATCGCTTCACCAGCGCCTAACCATGCAGGAAGAACTAAACGGTTTTGGCTCCAAGAGAAGATCCACGGAATTGCACGTAGGCTTTCTACGCCTCCGTTCGGGTTGCGTTTTGCAGGGCGAGAACCAAGAGGTAGTTTACCTAACTCCAGTTCAGGCGTCGCTTGACGGAAGTAAGGTACGAATTTCTCTTCACCACGAACCACGTTGCGGTAAGCCTCGCAAGAGACTTGAGACAGAACTTCCATTAGGTCGCGCCACTCTTGTTTTGGCTCAGGTGGCGGCAGAAGGTTCGCTTCTAGAATCGCACTTGCGTATAAGTTGAAACTGTTTACGGCAACATCTGGTAGGCCAAGCTTAAAGCGGATCATTTCGCCTTGTTCTGTTACACGTAAGCCGCCTTTCAAGCTCTTAGGTGGCTGAGAAAGTAGGGCTGCGTGCGCTGGTGCACCACCACGACCAACTGTACCGCCACGGCCGTGGAATAGAGTCAGCTCAATGCCTTCTTCTTCACAAACCTTAACCAGTTTGTCCATCGCGTCGTACTGAGCCCAACCTGCAGACATTACGCCGGCATCTTTCGCTGAGTCAGAATATCCAATCATCACCATTTGGTGGTTCTGGATAAAGCCACGGTACAAGTCGATGCTCATTAACTGTTTCATTACCGCTTCTGAGTTGTTCAAGTCGTCTAGCGTTTCGAACAGAGGACATACGTCCATGCGGTACGGGCAACCACATTCTTGTAGCAGCAAGTGAACAGCCAGTACATCTGATGCAGTACGAGCCATAGAAATCACGTAAGCACCGAAGGCTTCACGAGGTTGAGCAGCAACCACTTTACAGGTGTCTAAAACCTCTTTGACCTGTTCAGATGGCTCCCAGTCGCGTGGTAGCAGCGGGCGTTTTGAGCTTAATTCATTAGTTAAGAAAGCAACCTTGTCTTGCTCACTCCACTGGTCGTAATCGCCAATGCCTAGGTAGCGAGTCAGTTCAGACAGCACATCTGAGTGACGTGTACTTTCTTGACGAACATCGAGACGCACTAGGTGCACACCGAATGCTTTCAGGCGACGCAGGGTATCAAGCAGAGAACCATCCGCGATTACGCCCATGCCACATTCGTGCAGCGATTGGTAACACGCGTAAAGCGGAGTCCAAAGTTGGTCGATGTTCTGTAGTGTTTCTTTCTTCGGTACTTCAGCATCGTGCAGTTTTGCATCAAGCACTTCTAGCGTGTTGTTCAGCAGAGTGCGTAGGCTTTTGAGGATGGCACGGTAAGCTTCGTGCTCATCGCCAGCCAATTCACGAACGGCATCATTACACTTGGTCATCGACAGTTCGGTAATCAGCTCGTTCACGTCACCTAGGTACAGATCAGCGGCTTTCCAGCGAGATAGGCGCAGTACTTCTTTGGTGATGGTGTGCGTTACGAATGGGTTACCATCTCGGTCACCGCCCATCCAAGATGAGAAGTGTACCGGGCGTGCATCAATTGGTAGGCCTTCACCAAGGTAACCTTTTAGTCGGCTATCCATATCACGTAGGAAATCAGGCACAGCTTCCCATAGAGAGTTTTCTACAACCGCAAAGCCCCACTTAGCTTCATCAAGTGGTGTCGGGCGTTGCTGACGAATCACATCAGAGTGCCAACCTTGCGCGATAAGCTGCTCTAGGCGACGTTCGGTTTTCACGCGCTCTTTATGTGATAGGTCGCTTAATTCTAATTTAGACAGACACTCGTTGATCTTAACCAACTTGTTGATCATGGTGCGACGAGTAATTTCTGTTGGGTGAGCTGTCAAAACGAGCTCAATATTCAGATCGCGAACAGCTTGAGCAGCATCTAACTTGCTGATGTCATTTTGATTTAATTTGGAAAATAGAGACTGCAGCACGTCAGGTTCGCAAACATGCTCCTCACAGTGGCGAGAGATTGTGTGGTATTGCTCTGCCATGTTGGTGAGGTTGAGAAATTGGTTAAATGCACGAGCAACAGGAGTGAGTTGTTCGTTCGGCAGGTTTTTAATTTCTTCAACTAGGCTGTCACGGTCAGCTTTGTTGCCTGCGCGGGCGGATTTGGAAAGTTTACGGATAGTCTCCACTTTCTCTAAGATAACGTCACCATGTGCATCTTGGATTGTGTTACCTAGCAAGCGTCCTAGCATGCTTACGTTACTCTTGAGAGCGGCGTATTTCTCGTTCATTGTCATCCTGCCTCGTAAAAAAATTACATCCATTGTTCCTTGTTAAGTACACAATCTAGCGAAAAGTGCTGTATCTAGTCAAATAAAGCATTCTAAGTTTGCAATTATTAGTTTTAAAAATGCGGGAGAAGTAAATTTTCCAAAACTTAGGTAAAAAGTGAAATTTAATTACAAGATTAAGACTAAACGAGGAATCGCAGAATAAAAGCCACCTTTTCGGGCGGCTTTTATCGGAAAATATCGAATGGATAGTGGGTAACTAGAAACAATATTTACGGATCGATTTACTTAGAACATCAATCGTTGGGTCAATAAAATCGAAGCTCAGGAATTCGTCGGGTTGGTGAGCTTGATCAATTGAACCTGGGCCCAGTACTAAGGTTGGACACAACTCTTGAAGGAAAGGTGCCTCTGTGCAGTAGTTCACGGTTTGAGATTCAGTTTCACACACCGATTCCATTCCACCAATAAAGGGATGATCGTGCTGACACTCGTAACCCGGAATAGGTTCGTGCAATGGAGTAATCTCAATTCTGCCCGGCCATTTTGCTTCGACTTCTTTAAGTGCGCTACGCAGCATGTTATCCAAGCCATCTAAGCTGATGCCTGGTAAAGGACGAACATCATAGTGCAGTTCACAACAACCACAGATACGGTTGGCGCTGTCGCCACCGTGGATATGTCCCAGGTTTAGAGTAGGGCTTGGAATCGCAAAACCAGGGTGATGATACTCTTTTACTAACTTGTCACGCAGTTGCATTAAAGCAAACAATACCTCATGCATGATCTCGATGGCGTTGACGCCTAAAGCTGGATCTGAAGAGTGACCTGATTTGCCCGTTACTCGCACTGCATTTGCCACGTGACCTTTGTGACCGCGAATCGGCACTAGGCTGGTTGGCTCACCAATAATGCAGTAATCCGGCTTAAATGGTGCATTTTCCGTGAAATGACGAGCACCTAGCATGGTGGTTTCTTCGTCACAGGTGGCTAATACATAAAGTGGTTTGGTTTGTTTGCTCCAATCCATTTTCTTCGCAGCTTCATAAACGAAAGCGAAAAAGCCTTTCATATCTGCGGTGCCTAGTCCGTAGAAGCGATTGTTGTGTTCAGTAAGCGCATGAGGGTTGAAGTTCCAACGTCCTTCATCGAAGGGAACCGTGTCGCTGTGTCCCGCAAGTAGCAAGCCACCTTCACCAGAACCCATCTTCGCAACCATATTATGCTTGCCGGGTTCGACTTCCACTACTTCAACGCTAAAGCCCAGGTCTTTAAACCATTGCGCCATTTTTTCTATGACTTTTTCGTTGCCATGATCCCAGCTTGGATCGGTAGAGCTAATAGAGTCTGTGGAAATTAGGCCTTTATAGACCTCAAGAAAACTCGGTAATTGCATATTATCTTCACTTCTACTATTGACAGGAAAACCATAAGTCGGTAAAACACATATTAAATCATATTTAATGCATAAGAAATCAAATAAAGCTAAAAATTAAGTATGAATAGTCAAATTTGAAATGTTACTTACCTCAAGAATGGATGTGTTGAGATGTTGAAAACCACGATCATTGGCGCAAGCGGCTACACAGGAGCAGAACTGGCTCTAATGATAAACAGACACCCTGAGCTCACGCTATCAGGTTTATATGTCTCAGCCAATAGTGTAGATGCAGGCAAACCTATTGCAGCATTGCACGGTAAGTTAGCTGGCTTGATTGATATGCCAGTACAGCCGTTAACCAATCCTGAAGAAGTGGCAAAGCAGTCTGATGTGATTTTCTTAGCAACCGCGCATGAAGTCAGTCACGACCTCGCGCCAATCTTCCTTGAGAACGATTGCCAAGTCTTCGACCTATCGGGAGCCTTCAGAGTTAAAGGCGAAAACTTCTACCAAGAGTTCTACGGTTTTGAACATCAACACGAACAATGGCTAGATAAAGCCGCTTACGGTTTAGCGGAATGGAATGAGCAAGAAATTAAAGAAGCTCAACTTGTCGCAGTAGCGGGTTGCTACCCAACGGCCTCCCAATTGGCGATTAAACCTCTTGTGGAAGCAAAGCTACTTGATACAAACCAATGGCCAGTGATTAACGCGACCAGTGGTGTAACTGGTGCTGGTCGAAAGGCGAGTATGGTTAACAGCTTCTGTGAAGTAAGCCTGCAAGCCTATGGTGTATTTAACCACCGTCATCAACCTGAAATGGCTGCCCATCTAGGATGTGATGTAATTTTCACACCGCACCTAGGGAATTTTAAGCGCGGTATTTTGGCAACCATTACCATGAAGTTGGCTGAAGGCGTGACAGAAAAACAGATACAAGAAGCCTTTGAGAAAGCTTATCAAGGGAAGCCAGCAGTGAGATTACTCGAAGAGACACTGCCAAGAATTCAAGATGTAGAACAGACACCTTTCTGCGATTTAGGTTGGAAGGTTCAAGGTCAGCACATCATCGTTGTTTCAGCGATTGATAACTTATTAAAGGGTGCATCTAGTCAAGCGATGCAGTGTTTAAATTTACGTTATGGTTTTGCACCATTAACTGCGTTAGTGTAAAGGAATCCAGATATGAGCCTGAATAATCAACCATTAATCATAAAGTTAGGTGGCGCTGCGCTATCTTGTGGTGAAACACTTAGCAAGTTATTTGGTGCAATTTCTGCTTACCAACAACAGGCACAACGACCAATCGTGATTGTGCACGGTGGCGGCTACCTTGTTGATGACTTGATGAAGAATTTAAACCTAAAGACGGTGAAGAAAGAGGGGCTACGTGTTACCCCTTACGACCAAATCCCTGTGATCGCCGGTGCACTAGCGGGCACGGCTAACAAACTGCTTCAAGGTCAGGCGATTAAAGATGGCATCAACGCTGTTGGTTTGAGCCTAGCAGATGGCGGCTTATGTAAAGTGAGCGAACTGGATCCTGAACTGGGCGCGGTAGGCAAAGCGGAGCCGGGAGACTCAACTGTTCTACAAGCCATTCTTAATGCTGGCGCATTGCCAATCATTAGCTCGATTGGTTTGACTGAACAAGGCCAACTGATGAACGTCAATGCAGACCAAGCGGCGGTTGCCGTTGCTGGCGCACTCGATGCTGAATTGGTGCTACTTTCTGATGTCAGTGGTGTGTTGGATGGCAAAGGCCACCTCATTCCAAGCCTTAACCAAAAACAAGCCGATGACCTGATTACCGGTAAAGTGATTACCGATGGCATGATCGTCAAGGTACAAGCCGCACTAGAAGCTGCTAACGACTTAGGACGACCTATCGAAGTTGCTACTTGGCGATATCCAGAAAAACTAACACAACTTTTTTCAGGTAAAAGTATAGGAACACAGTTTTTACCTCAGTAGGCCTCGCAACGAGTTACTACTTAAAGAATTTAGACAAAAAAATTTAGTACAAACATATAACTATTAAAGTCATTTCCAACGCTGACCGCCATGTGCAGTATGGAAACTAGGAGAAAGAAAATGAGCAAAGTTAACGTAAAGAAAGTTGTAGTAGCCTACTCTGGCGGTCTAGACACATCAGTAATCATTCCATGGTTGAAAGAGAACTATGACTGCGAAGTTATCGCATTTGTTGCTGATGTAGGCCAAGGTGATGAAGAGCTGATTGGCATCGAAGAAAAAGCAAAAGCGTCTGGAGCATCTGAATGTTACATCGCTGACCTTAAAGAAGAAATGGTCGCAGACTACATCTACCCAACGCTAAAAACAGGTGCTTACTACGAAGGTAAATACCTACTAGGCACTTCAATGGCGCGTCCAATCATCGCGAAGGCACAGGTTGAAGTAGCGCGTAAAGTTGGCGCTGACGCACTTTGTCACGGTTGTACAGGTAAAGGTAATGACCAAGTTCGTTTTGAAGGCGCATTCGCTGCACTGGCACCAGATCTACACGTAATTGCGCCATGGCGTGAGTGGGATCTAGTGAGCCGTGAAGAGTGTCTAGATTACCTAGCTGAGCGTAACATTCCTTGTACTGCTTCTCTTACTAAGATTTACTCACGTGATGCAAACGCATGGCACATCTCTACAGAAGGCGGTGTTCTGGAAAATACATGGAATGCACCTGATGAAGATTGCTGGGCTTGGACGGTAGATCCAGAGCAAGCACCAAACGAATCTGAAACAGTAACGCTGAAAGTTGAAAAAGGCGAAGTGGTAGCGGTAGATGGCGAAGCAATGACGCCATACAACGCACTGGTTTACCTCAATGAGAAGGGTGCTAAGCACGGTGTTGGTCGTATAGATATCGTAGAGAACCGTCTTGTTGGTATGAAGTCTCGTGGTTGTTACGAAACTCCAGGTGGCACAATCATGATGGAAGCACTGCGTGCAGTAGAGCAACTGGTTCTTGATAAAGCGGCATTCGAATTCCGTGAAGAGCTAGGTGTTAAAGCTTCTCACCTTGTATACGATGGTCGTTGGTTCACTCCGCTATGTAAGTCAATTCTTGCGGCGACAGATGAACTAGCACAAGACGTAAATGGTGAAGTGGTTATTAAGCTTTACAAAGGCCATGCAACGGTGACTCAGAAACGTTCTGACAACAGTTTGTACTCAGAAGAATTTGCAACCTTTGGTGAAGATGAAGTTTACGACCAAAGCCATGCTGAAGGCTTCATCCGTCTTTACTCACTATCAAGCCGTATCCGTGCTTTGAATAGTCAAAAGTAATCCTAACTATGAGTTAGTGAGCTAGCCTCCGCGAAAGGTTGAAGGCCAGTAAACAGACATTATTATGCAAAGCCCATTCACTATTGATTAGTGAGTGGGCTTTTTGCTTTCTGTTTGTTTAATAAATCAGCTTCGGTTTTTACTATCGAATGGCATATAATTCACGCTCCACAATGAAATAATCAATGGATTGAACTTTTTGTGAATAAATATGTGAAAATAATGAATTAATACTTTATTTTCATTTTGAATTGCCGTAAGTTTAAACCATCAGAAAAATACTGAATCTTAATCAGAATTATCATTTGCAAAAACAGTGAGCACTGTGCAATTAGGAGATACACAATGGCATTATGGGGCGGTAGATTTACCCAAGCAGCAGACACCCGGTTTAAAGATTTTAACGATTCTCTTCGTTTTGATTACCGATTGGCTGAGCAAGACATTGTGGGCTCAATTGCCTGGTCAAAAGCTCTACAATCGGTCAACGTATTAACAGAAGAAGAGCAACAGAAGCTTGAGTTAGCGCTGAATGAGCTAAAACTTGAAGTGATGGAAGACCCTGAACAGATCTTACGTTCTGATGCAGAAGATATTCACAGCTGGGTTGAGCAACAACTTATCGGCAAAGTCGGTGATTTAGGTAAAAAGCTCCACACTGGCCGTTCTCGTAACGACCAAGTGGCGACAGACCTTAAGCTATGGTGTCGTCAACAAGGCAACCAACTGTTGCTAGCGCTTGATCGTCTGCAGAGCCAAATGGTGAATGTTGCTTCTCAGCATCAAGAAACCGTGCTTCCTGGCTACACTCACTTACAGCGTGCTCAGCCGGTAACTTTTGCTCACTGGTGCTTGGCTTACGTTGAAATGCTTGAGCGTGACTATTCACGTTTGAATGATGCGATTAAGCGTCTAGATACATGTCCGCTGGGTTCTGGTGCCCTTGCAGGAACTGCTTACCCGATGGACCGTGAAGAGTTAGCTCACAACTTAGGTTTCCGTCGTGCAACGCGCAACTCTCTAGATTCAGTTTCTGACCGTGACCATGTGATGGAGCTGATGTCGATCGCTTCTATTTCAATGCTTCACCTTTCACGTCTTGCAGAAGATATGATTTTCTACAACTCAGGTGAATCAAACTTCATCGAGTTAGCGGATACCGTGACGTCAGGTTCATCTCTGATGCCACAAAAGAAAAACCCTGATGCGCTAGAATTGATTCGTGGCAAAACTGGCCGTGTTTATGGCTCATTAGCCGCAATGATGATGACAGTGAAAGCTCTGCCCTTGGCGTACAACAAAGACATGCAAGAAGATAAAGAAGGTCTGTTCGACGCTTTAGATACTTGGAATGATTGTATGGAAATGGCGGCATTGTGTTTTGACGGTATTAAAGTGAACGGCGAGCGTACACTTGAAGCGGCAAAACAAGGCTACGCGAACTCAACTGAACTGGCTGATTATCTAGTAGCGAAAGGCATTCCTTTCCGTGAAGCTCACCACATTGTCGGTGTAACGGTAGTGGCGGCGATTGCAAAAGGCTGCGCATTAGAAGAATTAACCATCGCAGAGATGAAAGAGTTCTCTGAGGTGATAGAAGAGGATGTGTATGACATCCTAACCATTGAATCGTGTCTTGAAAAACGTAGTGCGCTAGGCGGTGTATCACCACAGCAGGTGGCTTACGCGGTTGACCAAGCAGAGAAACGTTTATCACAGCGTGACACTTCTATTGTGAAGGTTCGTCCTGCTCGTCTGACCGATATTGAAGCATTAGAAGGCATGGTGGCCTACTGGGCGAATATGGGTGAAAACCTACCTCGCTCTCGTAATGAACTGGTGCGTGATATTGGCTCGTTTGCGGTCGCAGAACATCATGGTGAAGTCACTGGTTGTGCATCACTCTATGTGTATGACTCTGGCTTAGCAGAAATTCGCTCACTTGGTGTGGAAGCTGGCTGGCAAGGTCAAGGGCAGGGTACGGCGATTGTGCAACACTTGGTTGATAAAGCACGACAAATGGCCATCAAGAAGGTGTTTGTACTGACGCGCACTCCTGAGTTCTTTATGAAGCATGACTTCTTACCAACTTCAAAATCTTTGTTGCCAGAGAAAGTACTGAAAGATTGTGACCAGTGCCCTCGTCAACATGCATGTGATGAAGTGGCCTTGGAAGTAAACTTGGTAGAGCAGATTATCGCAAAGGTTAATGTGGCATAACGCATTGATTTTGTAGCTCCCTAAAAAAAGATCAAAAATCTGATCTTTTTTGGGAACAAATTAAGAAAAGTCCGGTCTATTAAAGTACCACTGCTTTTTCTTAGAATTTTCTAAGAAAGCCCTAGAATCGATTGGTTCTGGGGCTTTTTTCTATCTGTTGTTTGAGAAGTGATGATAACTCGAGTTGAGATTAATTCTTTGTGTATTGAATCTAGCACTTAGCCGTTATCCTCTATCCAACCAATCTCGTTATTAATGCTTTTTGTTCCTTAAAGGCAGCACGACAAACTTCATGAACCAATGCAGCGACAACAAACCACTGAACGCGAAAGCGGCCATCATCAAAGCGATGGCATTGATGGTTTTTGGATCTTCTCTGAAAAATAGCCACCATACTCCCCAACTCAAAATCGACAACACCATCAGCTGATTCATGCAACGCTGGCAGCGACCGAGTTTGTTACGGATTTTTTCACTTTTATTGCAATGAATGCATGTCATCTTGGGTTTGATTCGCGTTATGCTTATTGCCCTGATAATAACACGTCACAAGATATTGGATCACGGTGACACAGAGAGAGAAAGTCGATGATTGAGCGCCAAGACACCAAACAACGCATGAGCCGTATTGTGAAACACAACGGCACTATCTACCTATGTGGCCAAGTGTGTGCTGATGCAACCAAAGACATCACTGAGCAAACACAGACGATGCTAGATAAAGTAGAAGTGCTACTTGAGCAAGCAGGCAGCGACAAAGAGCACATGCTGTCAGCAACGATTTACTTGAAAGACATGAAAGATTTCCAAGAAATGAACGCAGTTTGGGATGCATGGGTACCAGAAGGTCACGCTCCAGCTCGCGCATGTGTGACTGGCGATATGGCTCGCGAAGCGCTACTTGTTGAAATCTCTGTGATTGCTGCTGAGAAGTAACTGCTAAGTATTTAGCGACAGGCTATGGCTTCAAGAGACTCCAGATACCTCGTCCCTCGGTTCTGGAATGACGTAGAGGATTTTGTTCCTACCATATTGTGAAAATTATCGTCATTTCCGATAGTGACGAAGGAGCGTAATAGGGAGTCTGTTATTTGCTCGTTGCAAAAAAAGGAAAGCCAATGGCTTTCCTTTTTAGTATCTAGTGTTTGCTAACTGCTAACTGCTAACTGCTAACGATAATCTGAGATTAACAGCCCGGTCCGCAATCTAGACAGTGTTTCACCGTCTCTGGACCTAGGTGCAGTTTCGCATTCAAGTCACGTAGTGCTGTCCGTACACCTTCTTCAATCACTGGGTGGTAGAAAGGCATGTCTAGCATTTCCGAAATCGTCATCTTATTCTGATGTGCCCAAGCTAATAGGTGCGCCAAGTGTTCCGCATTTGGTCCCATCATCTCAGCACCAAGGAAGCGACCAGTGCCTTGTTCGCCGTAAACGTGCAGGATACCTTTGTTGCGTAGCATCACTCGTGAACGACCTTGGCTCTCAAACGACACTTCACCTGTTGCGAAACAACCACATGTGCCCAATCGTGTTGTGATCTCTTTGTACGTTTCACCAACCATCGCGATTTGCGGGTCAGAGAATACCGCTGAAATTTTAGAGCGGCGTAAGCCTGCTCGAATTTCAGGAAAACGACCTGCGTTGTCGCCCGCAATACGAGCTTGGTCTGCTGCTTCATGTAGTAGAGGCAGTTGGTTGCTTGCATCACCTGCAATGAATACTGATGGTAGCGATGTTTGTAGCGTGTAGTGGTCTGCGATTGGAACACCACGCTCATCAAGTTCTAGAGAGGTATTTTCTAGTCCAAGCTTGTCTGTATTAGGACGACGACCTGTTGCTGCCAGTACGAACTCAACGATGTTGGTTTCTAGTTCACCTTGCTTATTGATGAACTGGATTTCGACGCGAACTTCGCCTGATTCAGTCATAATACGCTTCATGCTTTCGATTTTTACGTCAGCATCTAGGTAGAACTCTTCATTGAAAGCTTTGTCTGCGTAAGCCATGATCTCTGGGTCGGTTACTGGGCCTACTTGACCACCTAAACCGAACAGTTTTGTTTTTACACCCAAGCGGTGCAGTGACTGACCAAGCTCAAGCCCAATAACACCAGGTCCAAATACTGCGACTGATTCCGGTAAATCATCCCAGCTGAACACGTCGTCGTTAATGATCAGACGGTCACCAAGCTCATTCCAAACTGCAGGATATGCAGGGCGAGAACCGGTTGCTATAACAATACGTTTAGCGGTGACAACCGTGTGATCATCAATTTGTAGCGTGTTGTCATCTAAGAACTTTGCGTAACCAGAGATCTTGTCTTGCTCTGGGATTTCATCAACACCTTCTAAAACAAAACCAACAAAACGGTCACGCTCAAACTTCACTCGATCCATCACTTCACGGCCGTTAATCACGATATCACCTTGTGGGTGAACGCCAAAAGCCGGAGCTTTCTCTATTTGGTGTACGCTTTCTGCAGCTGCAATAAGCAGTTTCGATGGCATACAACCAACACGAGCACAGGTTGTACCGTAAGGGCCGCCTTCAATCATCACAACACTGTCAGTGTGTGCTTTTGCAGCGCGGTAAGAACCTAGACCTGCCGTACCGCCCCCGATAACTGCTACATCTACATTGACTTGTTTCATAATAATCTTCTCGCAATGGCTAAATTTAGTTTGAACAAACCCCTCCAACTCTGGTGATTTGTTGAGAGTCAGGATAGCGGTTCAGTTTTGTGATTCTGTTTTATTAGGTTTAGCTTGTGATTCAGCTTTTTGTTACTAACTGCTTCTTGTTACTCACTATAGGTTAGTTAAAAGTTCGCGAGTCAGAAGCTTTATCTTTTCCAAAGCTCATATAAGAGTGATTTGGAATAGCTAACCCACAAGAGGTTGGGTTAGCTGGTATTACTTAGGTTATTTAATTGCTAGGCGTTTATTAGCGACTAAGTGATTAACCTAGGAAAGCTTCTAGTTCTTCGCTGCCACCGATGTGTTTGCCACCGATGAATACTTGAGGAACGGTAGTACGACCAGAGATTGCACGTAGGCTTACTGTTGTTGCGTCTTTACCTAACACCACTTCTTCGTAGTTTAGACCTTTGTCGATTAGGTTTTGTTTCGCTTTCATACAGAAAGGACAGCCTGGCTTAGTGAATACTGTGATCGACTCTTGCTCTTTGTGCTCAGGAGCAATGTAGTTAAGCATAGTATCTGCATCAGAAACCTTGAACGGGTCGCCTGGTACATCTTCTTCGATGAACATTTTTTCTACCACGCCGTTTTTAACCAGCATGCTGTAGCGCCATGAACGTTTGCCGAAGCCGATGTCGTTTTTCTCAACCAGCATACCCATGCCGTCTGTGAAGTCACCGTTGCCATCTGGGATGAATGTGATTTTTTCAGCTTCTTGGTCTGCTTTCCATGCGTTCATTACGAACGTATCGTTTACTGAAACACAAAGGATGTCATCAACGCCGTTTTCTTTGAACACTGAGTGTAGTTCGTTGTAACGAGGTAAGTGGCTTGAAGAACATGTTGGTGTAAACGCACCTGGCAGGCTGAATACGATAACTGTCTTATCTTTGAATAGTTCTTCCGTCGTTACGTTAACCCATGCATCACCTTGGCGAGTTGGGAATGTTACTTGAGGGATTGATTGACCTTCTTTAGATGCAAACATATTGATTTCCTTAAATAGTATTTTAATTTTGTTCTATCAGAGCTTAACGTTTTTCTTTGCTCTGTTTCGTTTCGTTGAGCCCATTATTAGATAAAACCTTTGATAGTTCTAATCGTTTGATGTTATGGTTTTGATAGGTAAATTCTATCAAAAGTATTTTATTCCAAAATATTTATATTCAGACCTTTGTTCTTTTTAAAACTTGAGGTAAGAGACAGATCATGAACATTCGTGACTTTGAATACTTAGTGGCTCTTGCAGAGCATAAGCACTTTAGAAAAGCGGCAGAAGCGTGCTTTGTCAGTCAGCCCACCTTGAGCGGACAGATACGTAAACTAGAAGATGAAATTGGACTTCAGTTAACCGAGCGTAGCCCAAGGAAGGTAATATTTACAGAATCGGGTTTACAACTTGTCGAGCAGGCAAAGCGCATTCTTAATGAAGTGAAAACTTTTAAAGATATGGCGAGCGGGCATGGTGAAGCGATGACGGGGCCAATGCATATTGGTTTTATTCCGACCGTTGGCCCATACATCTTGCCGAAAATTATTCCTCATCTGAAAGAGTGCTTTCCAGATCTTGAGCTTTACTTGCATGAAGCACAGACAAATCAATTAGTGAGTCAGCTAGAAGATGGCAAATTGGATTGTTTAGTACTGGCTGCGGTTGATGAAACGGCTTCTTTTAAAGAAATTGATGTTTACGATGAGCCATTGAGTGTTGCCGTGCCATGCGACCATGAATGGGCGAATCAAGACAGTGTGGACATGTTGCAGCTTAACGGGAGAACGGTACTGGCTTTGGGCGATGGGCATTGTTTACGAGACCAAGCGTTAGGGTTTTGTTTTGCCGCAGGTGCAAAAGATGATGAACGCTTTAAAGCGACCAGTTTAGAGACGCTTCGTAACATGGTCGCCGCAGGGGCAGGCATTACCTTGTTACCTCAACTTTCCGTTCCAAAGGAAAAAAAGAAAGACGGTGTGTGTTACGTACCGGCTGTTAATCCAACACCTTCACGTCGTATTGTGGTCGCATATCGACCGGGCTCTCCATTGAAGGGACGTTTTGAGCAACTGGCGGACACTATCCGAGTTCAATTAGAGAAAGCAGTTTAGCGGTTTGTATTAAATAATAGATATAAAAAAGGGTTGATATGAATTCATATCAACCCTTTTTGTTGGTTCATGTTGCTAGGTTCAACAAACCCTAGTTAGAACAGCTCTTCTACGGCTTCACCTGATGATGTTGAGTAGATGTCATTGAAACGTTCAGTGATGTATTCGGTTGGCTCTGTGCCTTTCTCGAAGTACTCGAACATTGATGAACTATCGAACTTGTTTGTCAGTAAGCCAGTTTCGCGGTCGATACGAACACGGATGATGTTTTCCGGAAGTTCTTTACGTTGTGCTGGCACGCCAGCTAACGCTGTACCCATGAAATCTACCCATGCAGGCTCTGCTGTTTTAGCACCAGCTTCTGCACCTGTAATCTGGTTCTTGCCAAGGTTTGAGTTCGCTTTGGTTCTACCTAGGTTGCGGTTGTGGTTATCAAAACCCACCCATACCGTTGCAACCATGCCTGGGCCGTAGCCGCTGTACCAAGTATCTTTTGAATCGTTAGTGGTGCCAGTTTTACCGCCAATGTCACGACGCTTCAATGGCTGAGCACGCCAGCCTGTACCGTTCCAACCAGTACCAGCACTCCAATCTCCGCCACCCCAGATGTTGCTGTACATCATTTCACGAACAAGGAAAGCGTTCTGCTCAGAGATAACTTGAGGCGCGTATTGTACTTTCGCGTCAACATCTTGCTCTGCAAACTCATCGGCCATTGGGTCTGTAGCGACGTTCTGCTCGCAATTATCCTTACACACCACTTTTGGTGTCGCTTCAAATTCAATTTCACCAAATGGCGTTTCAATACGACTGATGTAGAAAGGCTCTACGTAGTAGCCGCCATTCGCAAATACTGAGTAACCTTGCGCTACTTTCATTGGTGTTAAGCTGCCAGCACCTAGAGCAATAGTTTCTGAGCGAGGTACTTCATCAATATCAAAACCAAAACGAGTTAGGTAATTACGAGTGTCATCCAACCCCACTTCACGTAGTACACGGACAGCCATTACGTTTTTAGATTGAGCTAAGCCAATACGTAAACGCGTAGGACCCACGTATGTCGGTGGTGAGTTCTTTGGTCGCCATGCCGTACCTTGGCTCTTATCCCATTGGTTGATAGGCGCATCGTTGATCAGTGATGCCAGCGTTAAGCCTTTATCAATCGCCGCCGAGTAAATAAATGGTTTGATACCAGAACCGACTTGACGAATAGATTGCGTCGCGCGGTTGAATTTGTTGTGAACAAAGTTAAAACCACCGACCATCGACAATACCGCGCCGTTATTTGGATTCATTGCAACAAAAGCGGTATTCGCATTGGGTACTTGGCTTAGTCGCCATACAACAGGTTTTGCAGGTTCAGTTATCGCTGATTCTTCTTTAGGCTCTTCAGATACTTCGTCGCCTGTAATTGCTTCATGGCGAACCCAAATTTGTTCACCAACAGCCAGAATCTCTTTTGCTTGAGAAGGCGCAGGTCCTTGGCGGTTGTCGGTTAGGAATTTACGCGCCCAATTCATACCCTGCCATTCGATAGAGCCTTCACCTTGGTTCTTAACCCAGATTTGTGCGCTTTTTGCATCGACGGCCGTAACCACTGCTGGGACTAGGTCGCCATAGGTTGGTTGAGATTTAAGGTGCTTAACGATTTGTTCATGCTCCCAAGCCGATTGCTCAGTTTGCCACAACACTTTTTCAGCACCGCGGTAACCGTGACGCTCATCATAACCAAGTAGGTTTTTAATCGCAGCTTGGTTTGCGGCTTTCTGCAGCTTTGAATCAACAGTCGTATAAACCTTCATACCTGATGTGTAAGCGGCTTCACCGTATCGCTCAACCATCCAAGCACGTGCGACTTCAGCAACATACGGTGCACTGAGTTCAATTTCGGCACCGTGGTACTTAGAGATAAGTTCTTCACTGCGAGCGTCATCGTACTCTTCTTGAGTGATGTACTGTTCGTCTAACATACGACGCAATACAACGTTACGACGATGAGTTGCGCGCTCTACCGAGTAAATAGGGTTCATGGTTGACGGTGCTTTTGGCATACCAGCAAGCGTAGCGAGCTCACTGAGTGTTAGTTCTGGAAGGTCTTTACCGAAGTAAACACGAGCTGCGGCGCCGAAACCATATGAACGATGACCAAGGAAAATCTTGTTCACGTACAGTTCCATGATCTCTTCTTTACTTAGCAGCTGTTCAATGTGGATCGCAATAAAGATCTCTTTGATTTTACGCATGATCTTCTTCTCATTAGATAAGAAGAAATTACGTGCAAGTTGCTGAGTAATGGTACTCGCCCCTTGTTTTGCTGAACCCGACATCGCAACCACGATCGCTGCACGAGTAATACCGATTGGGTCAATACCTGGGTGCTCGTAAAAACGACTGTCTTCGGTGGCAATCAGAGCCTCAATTAAGTGGCGAGGGATCTCGTCATAAGTGACTGGGTTACGACGTTTTTCACCAAATTGAGAGATCAATTTACCGTCTTGACTGAAGACTTGCATTGGCGTTTGGAGTTCTACGTCACGCAAAGTGGCAACATCAGGCAACTCTGGTTTTACGTAATAATAAAACCCGAAAATTGTACTGACTCCAAGAATCATGCAAACCAATGTAAATATGAATAATCGCTTTATGAACTTCACCGGATAATCCCTGATTAGTTAAGGCTGATAAGCAGCAAACCCTTGTACTCTAGGTTAAAAACTTAGCTTTCGTTTATTAACGCTTATTTAACTAATAATCACAACCCCTAGATAATCAACGAAATGCTTGGCACTTCAGGAGCTAGGTCACATGGGTTCATCATTAATTACAGGTATAGATATAAATCACCACAGCATCAAAGCCGTGGTACTAAAACCCGTTGGGGAGTCGTATGCCCTGGTGGGATACAAAGAGCTGCCGATTTCGGACGACATTTTTACAGCTAACCATACTTTGGAGTATCAGAAAACTGTTAAGAAACTCAAAGAACTTAGGAAAGGGCTGCCTTTTGGAAGCCGCAACGTCGCTATTTCGGTACCGGATAACACGGTGATCAGCAAAGTACTGCAAATAGAGAGCGAATTAGAAGATAGAGAAAAGGAGTTCTCGATCTATCAAACCTTTGCTCATCAATCTCCCTTTCCTATCGAGGAGCTGAGTTTAGATTTTGTAAAGCTAGAAGACAAACGATTTGGTAAAGGAGCAACAAGCAGCTATCAAGTGTATGCGACTCGTAAAGAGGTGGTTGATAGCCGAGCTGACGCGCTAACGAAAGCAGGGTTTAAGCCCATCGTTGTCGACACTCAGGCCCATGGTTTACTCAACATTTGGCAATTGGCTTCGCATTTGTATCCAGAAAAAAAGAATTGGCTGTTGGTGGATGTTGGCGTTGATCAAACTTCATTAGGCATTATTCCCCAAGGTTCAGCGCCATTTTATAAAGATATTGCCTTTGGCATTCAAGATCTTTGCAGTACGGGTAACTCGATGGATATGGAGGGTGGGTTTAGTAACGTTGAGGAGAAGCATAAGTTTATTGTCAATTTGATTGAAAAACTCAAGCGTCAGTTACAGCTCTATTCATCGGTCAATGCGCTTCAACCTATCTCAGGAATTTGGCTAATGGGCGAAGGAGCAAGTATGCCGATGGTCGTTGAAGAGTTAGAGCGACATTTTCAGTTAAGTTGTGAGTCTTTGAACCCCCTATCTTTGTTTGAGAATAAGGTCGCGAAAAAACGTCGATTACCCATGGATTGGCAACATTTTGGTATTGCAGCAGGCATGGCGATGAGTGGACTCAAGTGGCAGGGAGAAAAGCATGTTGCATCAAATTAACCTGTTGTCGTGGCGTGATGAGATTCGCGCTCAGCATAAAAAGCGTTTCATTCATCTGGTCATTCTTGGCGTCATCATTGCGCTTGCCGGGCAATGGGCGGTGGGACACTATTTTCATGACCAACAAGCCAAGCAGCAAGCGCGCCTCAGTTATCTCGATAAGTACATCGCAGTGCTCGACCGACAAATCCAGTCATTAAAAGTCGCAGAGCAAGAGCACAAAGCCATCCTTACACGACTTGCTGTCGTGGAGTCTTTACAGTTCGGGCGCAATAAAACCACCGACTTTATGAACCTGATGCCGGAGCTGATTCCTGAGGGCGTGTATGTCGACAAGATAAAGATGAATGGTCAGGAGATTGAAATGTCGGGCATCAGCGACAGCACCGCTCGTCTAGCCACCATGTTGGACAACCTAGAACGTTCTGACTCTCTTAAAGAAGTTGAGATGCACTCTATTGTTCATAACCGTAAGCGCTTCAATAAAGAGTTTCAGAGCTTCAAGGTCTCTTTTGTGTTTAGCCCTGTTTCTTTAGAAAACACAACCGCAGAGGGCACAACTGCGAACATAAAAGAGAAGGGGGCGAATCATGGCTAACCTTCAAAATAGGATTAGTTGGCAAAATAGGATGAGCTTGCAAGATCTTGATGTTGATGAAATCACCGAATGGCCGTTACTGCCTCAATTACTGGTGATTCTGTTGTTGATGGTGCTTATCCAAGGATTAGGGACTTGGCTCTATATTCTGCCTTTGGACGATGAGCTACAGAAAATGAAACAACAAGAGCAAACCTTAAAAGCGACCTTGAGAATAAAGGCCAATAAGGTTGCAGCCTTGCCTAAGTTGCAGAGTCAGTTAGATGAATTAACTAGCCGTTACGACTACTTGTTAGAGCAACTACCGGTTCAAAAGGAGCTGGCCAGCATGTTGGCCTCAGTGAATGAACTTGGCTTGGATAACAAGCTGACGTTTACACGGATTGATTGGGGGCAGAAGCAAAACAAAGCGTTTCTGTATCGGTTACCTCTCAATATCGAGTTGACGGGTGACTACCATGAGATTGGTGATTTCTCGGCGGCCATCGCTAAGCTGCCACGAATTATTAGCTTTGATGATGTGAACTGGCAGCGAGTCAGTCAAGAAAGTAGCACGCTGCACTTTAGGGTTCGCGCTTATACCTACCAGTTTAAGTCGGAGGTGAATGATGAAACCCAGTAACGCGCTTTATTCGATCTTGTTATTACTTTTATTGTCGGGCTGCAAAGCAAATGAGGATTCGTTAGAAGACTTTGTTGTGCAAGTTGAGGTCAAGGCGAGGAAAGAGGTGGAACAGCTTGTTCCTGCCTCTGAGTTTGCTGCTGCCACTTATCAACGCCGAGCTTTTCGTCCTCCTTTTGAACTTCCTCAGGAAGCTATTGTGCAGAATCAACCTCTGGTTAAAAAAAACTGTTGGCAGCCCAGTACTCGTGCTCGTAATGGAAAATTAGAAAAGTACCCGCTAAATCAGTTGCGTTTAAAAGGTGTAATGGGAAGTGACTCAAGTGTATTTGGCCTTGTGCAGACGCCTATAGGTAACGTTGTGAATGTTAAGAAAGGTCAGTTCATCGGCTTAAACAATGGTCGAGTTACCAAGGTAACAAGCCAGTACGTTCTGATTAATGAAACTCTTCCAGATGGCTTAGGTTGTTGGCACAAGCGCAACGTTAGGCTGGCTCTGAAGTAAACCAATGTCACATGATGTGGATATGAGATGTAACTATGATTAAAGGAATAAGTGAGACAATGAACAGAGGGCTGCAAGGCATTGTGTTGTCGGTGGTGTTGTTTTTTACGGTGATGAGTCATGCAGAGACCTCCAACAAGCTGGAGAATATTGATTTCAGGGTCAACAAGGACAAAGAAGCGGTCATCATTATTGAACTGGCAACGACTACTGCGGTTGTCGATGTTCAGCGAGTGCAAGAAGGGTTGAGTATTGAACTGATCAATACTCAGGTTGACGACGATAAACTGTACCTACTGGACGTAAAGGACTTTGCGACTTTAGTTGAGGGGATTGAAGTCTTTAGGGAGTTGCCGAGCACTCGGCTGTTGGCAAACATCTCCAATGACTACCAATATGAGTACAACCTCAAAGGACGTTTTATTGAGGTTGTTGTGAGTCAGCCTAAGATCGATGAAGCTGCGATTGAGAAAAGTATCTTAGAAAAAGAGGGCAAACTGATATCGATTAACTTCCAAGATATCCCGGTACGAAATGTCTTGCAGCTGATTGCCGATTACAATGATTTCAATCTAGTCGTATCTGATTCGGTGGCAGGTAACCTAACTTTACGTTTAGATGGCGTACCTTGGCAGCAAGTTCTCGATATTATCTTGCAAGTTAAAGGCTTAGATAAACGTGTTGATGGCAACGTTATCTTGGTCGCACCGAAAGCGGAACTCGATCTTCGAGAGCAGCAAGCGCTCGAGAAATCGCGTTTAGAAGAGGAGTTGGGTGAACTCAAATCTGAAATCATCAAAATCAACTTTGCTAAAGCGACCGACATTGCCGACATGATTGGCGGTGAAGGTGCGGTGAGTATGTTGTCTGATCGAGGTTCAATTACCATTGATGAACGAACCAACTCAATGCTCATTCGTGAGTTGGAAGAAAACATTGCGGTGATCCGAGGTATCATTGAATCGCTAGATATTCCGGTGAAGCAAGTTCAGATAGAGGCGCGCATCGTAACTGTCACCGAGGGTAACCTGGATGAGCTTGGTGTGCGCTGGGGCGTTTCCTCAAACAACGGAAGCTTCACCGTTGGGGGTTCAATTGAAGGCAACCACCCATCGCAAATTACGCCGTATGACGATAATGGTGGGAATAGTGCGATTGATGATTATCTCAACGTCAATTTAGGGGCAACATCGCCGAACGCATCGAGTATTGCGTTTCAGGTTGCTAAGTTGGGTTCGGATACGCTGCTCGATCTTGAATTATCAGCGCTACAACAAGAATCTAAAGCCGAAATAATTTCGAGCCCACGCTTAATCACCACCAATAAAAAACCGGCTTATATTGAGCAAGGTACGGAAATTCCTTATTTGGAGTCCTCTTCAAGTGGTGCAACGTCGGTCGCATTTAAGAAAGCGGTATTAAGTTTGAAGGTGACACCGCAGATCACGCCAGATAACCGCTTAGTGTTGGACTTGAGTGTGACTCAAGATAGACCTGGGCAGGTAGTGAAAACAGGAACGGGCGAAGCAGTGGCCATTGATACTCAACGAATAGGAACGCAAGTGCTTGTTAATAATGGTGAAACAGTCGTACTTGGCGGGATTTTTCAACATAGTGTCAGCAGTACTGTCGACAAAGTTCCGCTGTTGGGCGACCTGCCAGTTTTAGGCGCATTGTTCCGTCGCAGCTATGAAAATGTAGGCAAAAGTGAACTGCTTATTTTTGTTACACCTAAAGTTGTGATTCAGTAATGAACAATTAGATTAAAAATAAAGTTGCATTAGTGGCACCTAACCTTGATAATTTCGGGTCTTATCACGAATTATCTGTGAGGAATCGGTGCCACAGGCCTTTTAATTTCAGTACTTGTACTGACCTACCTTGTGGCGATGTCATTGAATTAACGTTGTAAATTACTGCTAAAAACATGGCTGAGAAACGCAATATTTTTCTTGTTGGCCCAATGGGCGCCGGCAAAAGTACAATTGGTAGACACCTAGCTTCCCAACTTCATATGGAGTTTTTAGACTCCGACACTGTGATCGAAGAGCGCACTGGCGCAGACATCGCATGGGTTTTTGATGTTGAGGGCGAAGATGGTTTCCGTAAGCGCGAAGAATCTGTAATCAACGATCTGACAGAAGAACAAGGTATTGTTCTTGCGACAGGTGGTGGTTCAGTGCTGAGCAAAGAAAACCGTAACCGTCTATCTGCACGAGGCATTGTTGTATACCTAGAGACAACAATTGAAAAGCAACTTGCTCGCACTAACCGCGACAAGAAACGCCCTCTACTTCAAACAGACAACCCGCGTGATGTGCTAGAAGATCTAGCTGTATCTCGCAACGCACTATACGAAGAAGTGGCGGACTACACAGTTCGTACTGACGACCAAAGTGCAAAAGTGGTAGCCAACCAGATCGTAAAAATGCTAGAAGAACGTTAAGTTCATTTTTCGGAGAGCAAACCCATGGAACGGATTACGGTCAATCTAGCTGAGCGTAGCTACCCTATCTCTATTGGCGCCGGGTTATTTGAAGACCCGGCGTACCTTTCTTTTTTATCAGGCAAACAGAAAGTTGTTGTTATCAGTAATGTAACAGTAGCGCCCCTTTATGCTGATAAAATTTTATCGTTATTGGATCAAGTTGGTTGTCAGACTTCTCTTTTAGAGTTGCCAGACGGCGAGCAGTATAAAACCCTTGAAACATTCAATTCAGTGATGAGCTACATGCTTGAAGGAAATTACAGCCGCGATGTGGTGGTAATTGCTTTGGGTGGTGGTGTTATCGGTGATTTGGTCGGTTTTGCTGCTTCTTGTTACCAACGCGGTATTGATTTCATTCAAATCCCGACGACACTTCTTTCTCAAGTGGATTCTTCTGTAGGCGGTAAAACTGCAGTGAACCATCCTCTTGGTAAGAACATGATCGGCGCTTTTTACCAACCAAAATCTGTCATCATCGATACTAACTGTTTAGCCACACTTCCTGAGCGTGAATTTGCAGCGGGTATTGCTGAGGTCATTAAATACGGCATCATTTATGATGAAGCTTTCTTTGATTGGTTGGAACTGAATCTAGAGAAACTTTATCAACTTAATGAACAAGCACTGATCACTGCTATTGCTCGTTGTTGTGCAATTAAAGCTGAAGTGGTTGCTATCGATGAAAAAGAGTCAGGAATCAGAGCGTTATTGAACCTAGGTCATACATTTGGTCATGCGATCGAAGCTGAACTAGGCTATGGTAATTGGCTACATGGTGAAGCTGTGTCTTCAGGTACTGTAATGGCAGCGAAAACTGCTCAATTACAGGGGCTGATTTCTCAGCAGCAACTTGAGCGAATTATTTCTATACTCAAGAATGCGAAACTGCCAATCCATACGCCAGAAAGCATGTCTTTTGAAGACTTTATGAAGCATATGATGCGAGATAAAAAAGTGCTGTCTGGTCAGTTACGTCTGGTATTGCCAACAAGTATTGGTACTGCTGAAGTGGTTGCTGATGTGCCTCAGGACATCATTAAACAAGCGATTGATTTCTGCCGTACTCTTTAAATTTGGTTGTGAGGTTGCCTAGCTAAACCCTAGGCAACTGAAGCGTTTTACTGATCGGTCTTATTCAGTAGGGATCCCCAATGAGTTTGGCTCATGAATTAAGAGTATTGGAGTTAGAGTCTCAAGTTGAGCTACTAGAACGCTTACAACTTTTGACGAACTTTGGTTCAAACCTTGTGACGGTAGCTGGTAAAGCTGGCTCTGGCCGTTCTTGGTTAGCTCAGCGTTATCTTGAAGCGTGGTCCACAGAAAAAAATCAGTGTTTACTGCTTTGCCATCCGAGCCAAGATGATCAACAACATCGAGCGCTTATTCTTAGCCAAATTGTTTCTGATCCACTGTTTAACCAACATGATTCCTTGTCAGATAGCCTTACTAGGTTACTTGACGGAGACTCGTGCAACGTGGTTATTGTTGTTGATGATGCCCACCGACTCTCAGAGCTATTAGTATCCGAATTATGGATGTTGGTACTTGAGGCTCAATCAAACCCTCAATGGACGATCAATATCGTTCT
This sequence comes from Vibrio sp. PSi01, assembly GCF_054960695.1. NCBI lineage: Bacteria > Pseudomonadati > Pseudomonadota > Gammaproteobacteria > Vibrionales > Vibrionaceae > Vibrio > Vibrio sp. PSi01. Next base: position 32,464 of record NZ_JBHNYN010000012.1, on the reverse strand, counting down.
CTTTTCGGAAAGTGGCCACTTAGATACGTTATTAACACGTCTGAGTTACGGTCAGCAACACAAGCCTATCGATCTCGAGATCGATGACCTTTCACAATCAGAGGCTGAACATTTCTTTGAATCTCTGGTGATTCGATATGTAGATGATGAGTCTGAAACTCGCGTGCGACGTGCGTTTAATAAAGCACAACCTCTGCCCGGTGAGTTAATGGCTTTAGGAGAATTGAAAGTGGAAAAAAGGATTATTATTCGCTCAATTATTGGCTCGCCCATCAACATTGCAATAGTGGTGGCCTTGTTGTTGGTTTTAATTGGTGGTGGTTATTGGTGGATGTTCAGTCAACCAACCCCCGACGATAAAGCGCAATCTCTTATTGCTCCCATTGAACAGACAGCTATCCCAACCTTTGAAGTGGAAAGTGGTTCCGAACAGGTTGGAGTCGACGGAGCGCTAAGTGCTGAAGCCGAAACTGACATGAGCTACCAAGGTGCTGATGATGATAGTTCATCTCTGCCACCAACCGTTGTTGAAGATACCGCTAGTGTTGGAGAGGTGGAGCAAGATCAGCAACGTGTCGTGATTACCTCTGATGTGGTTGATGCTCTACTTGACGATAAACCGGAGAGTGCCGATACCAGTGTGATTGATGCTGTTGTTGAAGAAAACACAGGTGACCCGGTTAGTCCACTGCCAGAATCAGAAAAGGTAGAGTCACAGCCTTCGATCGATGAAGAGTTAGACCTAACAAATTCAAATCCTCCGACGAAAAAGATCACTTTCTCATTTGCTCGCGAAGAGTTACAAGCTATCTCACCACGAGCTTATACTTTGCAGTTGAGTGCCATGACGTCATTAGAAGACGTTCAGTCTTTTATTGAAGAATATGAAGTCGAAGACAAGGTTCGTATCTATCCAACACTTCGTAATGACACCAAGTGGTTTATTATTACTTATCAAGATTATCCAACGATTCAAGTAGCTCGGGACGCGGTAAGTGCATTATCAAAACCACTTCAACAGTTGGAACCTTGGGCAAAATCGATGAATCAAGTGCATCGAGAGATAGAACGTGCGAAATAACCCTGAGCTTAGCCTCAAAATATGTTACATTCCGCAGCCTTATTTTTGAGTTGATAGATAGAGCAGTAAATGAAAAAGCAGCGTGCCTTTCTAAAATGGGCTGGTGGTAAATATGGCCTAGTTGAAGACATCCAACGTCACCTGCCACCTGCTCGTAAATTGGTAGAACCGTTTGTCGGTGCTGGTTCAGTATTTTTGAACACTGATTTTGAGCAGTACCTACTAGCCGATATCAATCCCGACCTTATCAACCTATATAACCTACTGAAAACCGACCCTGAAACGTACATCACTGAAGCAAAGCGTTGGTTCTGCCCTGAGAACAACCGCAAAGAAGTCTTTCTAGATATTCGAGCTCAGTTCAACGGTACAGATAACATCATGTATCGCTCGCTTGCTTTCTTGTATATGAACCGATTTGGCTTCAATGGCTTGTGTCGTTACAACAAGAAGGGCGGCTTTAACGTTCCGTTCGGTTCTTACAAAAAACCTTACTTCCCAGAAGCCGAGCTGGAGTTTTTTGCTGAGAAAGCGAAAAAAGCCACTTTCGTCTGTGAGGGATACCATGAAACCTTTAGCCGCGCCCGTAAAGGCTGCGTGGTTTATTGTGATCCCCCATACGCACCGTTGTCGAACACGGCTAACTTTACCTCTTATGCAGGTAATGGCTTCAGCTTAGATGATCAAGCGGCCTTGGCTGACGTTGCTGAAAGAGCAGCAATGGAGCGCGGTATTCCCGTTTTGATATCTAACCACGATACGACGTTAACACGTCGCTTATATCACGGGGCGGAGTTGAACGTGGTTAAGGTGAAACGCACTATCAGCCGTAATGGCGCGGGGCGTAATAAAGTTGATGAGCTACTGGCGCTTTTCCATAAAGAGAAAAACCAGCAACACGCATCTGCGGAATAGTACTGGTCAGAATAACCGCCAAACTCATTAAATTGAGTGACCAACGGATACTTTCTTAAACTAATCTTTCGAACTGCTAGGATCTGCTTAGGTGCTTAGGTAGAATTACGCCCTAAATAGCTTGTGTGTCTGTGTTTCTTTTGTGAACCAGCCATAGAGGCAGTGACGCCCGCATTTTACTCACTCTTAAGAGGTCAGGTATGAAAGATTTTCTAATCGCTCCATCTATTTTGTCTGCAGATTTTGCTCGTCTTGGTGAAGACGTAGAAAAAGTACTCGCAGCCGGTGCCGACGTTGTGCACTTTGATGTGATGGATAACCACTACGTACCTAACCTGACTTTTGGCGCGCCTATTTGTAAAGCACTGCGTGACTACGGTATTACTGCTCCTATCGATGTTCACCTAATGGTGAAGCCAGTAGACAGCATCGTACCTGAGTTCGCTAAAGCTGGCGCATCAATGATTACCTTCCACGTTGAAGCATCAGAGCACATAGATCGTACTCTACAGCTGATCAAAGAACACGGCTGTAAAGCAGGTGTTGTTCTAAACCCGGCAACACCGTTGTCTTGCTTAGATTACATCCTGGACAAAGTAGACATGATTCTACTGATGTCTGTGAACCCTGGCTTTGGCGGTCAATCTTTCATTCCACACACTCTTGATAAGCTGCGTGCTGTTCGTAAACTCATTGATGAGTCAGGCCGCGATATTCGCCTTGAGATTGATGGTGGCGTGAAAGTGGATAACATCCGTGAAATTGCAGAAGCGGGCGCTGATATGTTCGTTGCTGGCTCAGCAATCTTCAATCAACCGGATTACAAAGAAGTGATTGATGAGATGCGAGCAGAGCTTGCAAAAGTTAACGCATAAAAGTAGAACTAGGGTCTGTTGACCCAAACTAAAAATTTAGAATAAGGGGCTAATTAGCCCCTTTTTTACGTCTTGTAGCTCAACCTGTAAGACGAACATAATAAATAGGAAAGTAAGATGTCATTAAGCTCAATAAAACTGATCGCCTTTGATTTGGATGGAACCTTGTTAGACAGCGTACCGGATTTGGCTGTCGCGGCTGACCAAGCTTGTCGGGAGCTGGGTTTCCCTTCAGTGAGCGAAGAGCAAGTTCGCGACTATGTGGGTAATGGTGCTGACGTTCTTATCGGACGTTCACTCAGCCGCAACCTGACGGTTGATCCAAGCCTAGAGCCTGAGCTGCTAAAGAAAGCACGTATCCTGTTTGATGATTTCTACGAGCAGGGCGGTCATAAGCTGAGCCACCTTTACCCATCGGTTAAAGAGACACTCGCTGAGCTAGACAAAGCGGGCTTCACGATGGCGCTTGTCACCAACAAGCCCTCGAAATTTGTACCAGACGTTCTGGCGCAGCACGGTATCGGTAAGTACTTTGTTGATGTGTTGGGAGGTGACTCTTTCCCAGAGAAAAAGCCGAACCCAGTGGCGCTGAACTGGTTGCTAGAAAAGCACAATGTGAAGGCTGAAGAGATGCTGATGGTTGGTGATTCAAGCAACGACATCAAAGCCGCTAAGAATGCAGGCTGCCACTCGTTTGGTCTGACTTACGGCTACAACCACGGTGAGCCAATTTCAGCATCGAACCCTGACTATGTCGCAGACAACATTGCGCAATTACTAGATGTCGTTCTAGTTTCAGCATAAAGCGGACAAAAGTTAGCTAACCTACTAGCAAAATACTTATCAATGAGTACACTGGATGAGCCGTACAGAAGAGCTGTGCGGCTTTTCTATTTTAAAGTTAAGAAGCTAAGTTTTTCAGATACTACGTTAAGAAACTAAGTTAACGAGCTTAGCGAACAAGCAAAGGAATTAAAACCATGAGCAAGCCCATCGTATTGAGTGGTGTTCAACCATCTGGTGAACTAAGTATCGGTAACTACTTGGGTGCTCTACGTCAATGGCAACAGATGCAAGATGATTACGATTGCCAATACTGTGTTGTAGACCTTCACGCAATTACGGTTCGCCAAGATCCGAAAGCACTGCATGAAGCGACTCTAGACGCATTAGCAATCTGTCTTGCTGTCGGTGTTGATCCAAAGAAGAGCACGCTATTTGTTCAGTCACACGTACCAGAGCATGCTCAACTTGGTTGGCTTCTTAACTGTTACACACAAATGGGTGAACTGAGCCGTATGACTCAGTTCAAAGATAAGTCTGCACGTCACTCAAATGATGTAAACGTAGGCCTATACGACTACCCAGTTCTGATGGCTGCAGACATCCTGCTTTACGGTGCTCACCAGGTGCCGGTAGGTAGCGACCAGAAACAACACCTAGAGCTAGCGCGTGATATCGCAACTCGTTTCAACAACATCTACGGCCCTGAAACGCCAATCTTCCAAGTACCAGAACCTTACATTCCAACAGTGAATGCACGTGTTATGAGCCTGCAAGATGCGACTAAGAAAATGTCTAAGTCGGATGACAACCGTAAGAACGTAATTACTCTGCTAGAAGAGCCTAAGTCGATCATCAAGAAGATCAACAAAGCGCAAACCGATGCAGAAACGCCACCACGTATTGCTCACGATTGGGAAAACAAAGCGGGTATCTCTAACCTAATGGGTCTGTACTCTGCGGCGACGGGTAAAACGTTTGAAGAGATCGAAGCGCAATATCAAGGCGTTGAAATGTACGGTCCATTCAAGAAAGATGTAGGCGCAGCATTGGTTGAGATGCTTGAGCCGATTCAATCTGAATATCACCGTATCCGTGCTGATCGTGCCTACATGGATGCAGTAATGAAAGCGGGTGCTGAAAAAGCCTCTGAGCGTGCTGCAGTAACACTGAAAAAAGCATACGAAGCGGTAGGTTTTGTAACTCGCCCATAGAGTGAACTAAAATAACTCGCTTGAGAATTTGAGCCCAAAGTGACTTTGTTTACTTTGGGCTTTTTATTGCCCGCTCCATTTACCTTCCCAGTAAATCTCTTGTTTGAATTGATAATTTAAGCATTATTTAGCTAACATATTCATCATATTAATGCTGTGCAGACGATCCTGTTAATGAGTCTTTAATTTTATAAAATTCAGCTCGTTTCTATTTGTGTTGGAAATATATAACGTGCCAAACAATTGATGATTCCAAAGTGATAAGTTCCTCATTTTCTTGCCAACTGACTTATTCCTTTCATAAATAAACCTGATAGTTACCACAAAATACATGACTGCCCATAGATGGCAGTGACGATAAATCAATGTACTCAGGTGAAACGGATGGCTCTTTTACACAAACCTTCATTGCTAGCAGTGGCAATTGGTAGCTTGCTAACAGCAAGTGCACACGCTGATTTGTTTATTTCACAATATGTGGAAGGCGGCAGCTACAACAAAGCGGTTGAGATTGCCAATAACGGCGATAGCAGCATGAATTTAGATGGTTATTCACTGGCTAAGTCAGCGAACGGCAACGGATCATGGGGTGCCACTTTACCTTTGGATGGCCACGTTTTAGCGCCCGGTGATGTACTGGTAGTCGCACACTCTAGTGCGAGTGATGAGATTAAAGCGAAAGCTGACATCATTAATGCTTCTATCGCTAACCATAACGGTGATGACCCGTTAGCTATTTTGAATTCAGATGGTTCGATACATGATGTTGTTGGTTTGATGGGCGATGTAGACTGGGGCAAAGATGTTACTTTGGTTCGTGCGACACAAACACCTTCGGCGACGTTTGATGCTTCGCAATGGGTATCGCTACCAAAAGACAACATTGAAGGGCTAGGTTCATTAGACAGTGTTGAACTGCCAGAAGCGTTCACTTGTACACAAGATGGTTCTGACCCAGTATTCACCACCATTCAAGAGATCCAAGGTGAGAGCGCAACATCGCCGTTCGTTGATGGCTACCCATACATCACTGACGATGAGTATTTCGTCAAAGGTGTTGTGAGTGCGGTGACTACAGGCATAACCAAAGGTTTCTACCTGCAAGCACTTGATGACGACTTTAATTCAAGTACTTCTGAAGGCCTATTTATTCACACCAATCAATCGAGTTCAGAACTAGCTGCGGGCGATGTGGTGTGTGTGAAAGGTAAGGTTCAAGAATACTACAGCCATACTCAGCTTAAAGTTGAAAACAACCAATGGCTAAAACAGGGCGAACAACAAGCGCCTGAAGCAACTGCGATTGAAGCTCTAGACAGTGATGAGAACTTCGCTGCAACGCTTGAACGCTACGAAGGCATGTTGGTGAAAACGACGGAAGCGCTTGATATGCGTGTCACTCGTACCTTTGGTTATGACTACGCAGGTCGTCGTAACAACATGGTACTGGCGCATGAGCGTATTAACATGCAACCGAACCAGCTTTTCGCAGCAGGTTCTGAAGACGCGAAACAACAAACGGAAGATAACGCAGACCGTCGTCTTTTCGTTGAAACCGATCAAAAAGAGGCTGACGGACAAGTACCTTTCTACCCAGACTTTGGCCGCACCGATATCGACCAAGATGGTTCGACGGAAGACTACATCCGTATCGATGACACCATTGTTGGCCTAGAAGGTGTGCTGACTTACAGCTACGGCGAGTACCGCTTAGTGACAACCAACCAGATCTCGGCTGAGAACTTTGTACGTAATGACCCACGCACTGACAAGCCTGATATGGATGAAGGTGATCTACGTATCGCGACTTTTAATGTCTTGAACTACTTTAACTCTCCATTTGGTGGTGACGCGAATCAGCATGGTAACAATCGTGGCGCGAACACCATCACTGAATTTGAGATGCAGCAAGAGAAGATTGTGAATGCGATTCTTCGCTTAGACGCTGACATTATTGGTTTGATGGAAATTGAGAACAACGGCTTTGGTGAAGGCTCTGCCATTCAGCAGCTTGTTAACCAACTGAATGACCGCATTGAGCGCAAGAAAGACCGCTATACTTTTGTGGCTGTCGATTCGAACGAAGATGGCGTGACCGACGAGATGGACTCAATTGGTACTGATGTCATTACAACAGGTGTTATTTACCGTAAGAAAGTAGTTAAGCTTAAAGACAGCCGTGTTATCGCGATGCCAAGCCAACAAGCGCCAGAAGTGTTAGATGATTCTGGCAAGGTGATTGAAGACGGTAAGAACTACCAGCGCGACTCATTGGCGCCAACCTTTAAAGTTAAAGGCACCAAAGAGAAACTCACCGTAGCGATCAACCACTTTAAATCGAAAGGTTCTAAGTGTTGGGAAGATGCAGCTCCTGTCGAGCAGGGCGGTCAAGGTGGTGTTGATGCTGATAAGCAAGGTTCATGTGAGAACTTCCGTGTTGCTGCGGCAGTTGCATTAGGTGAAGCGCTAGACGGCATTAAAGGCCATAAAGTGATTCTGGGTGATATGAACTCGTACGGCATGGAAGACCCAATGCTGGTACTGACGGATTACTCTGAAGAGAAATACGGTAAGAAAATCAAAGCGGCGCGTAACACTTACATTGACGGCGTCGAGCAGTTTGGTGACAGCGGTGCTGTGATCACTAAGAACTACGGCTACATTAATGCTGTGGCTCAAAAGCACCCAAACAGCTGGAGCTACTCATACAATGATGAAGTCGGTGCCTTGGATCATTTGTTGATCAGTGACAGCTTGAAAGATAGGGTTGTTGATGCGACCGATTGGCACATCAATGGTGGTGAGTCGACGTTGTTTGACTACAACGAAGAGTTCAAAGCTGACCTACCTAAGTACCAAGATCACTTCCGTTCATCGGATCATGATCCTGCTGTTCTTGAACTGCGAGTAGGCGGTTCTTTCGGCTTCGGTGCACTGATGTCATTGTTTGGTTTAGCAATGTGGCGTCGTCGCCAGTAGCGACATCGTTAACTGCGCAAGCCAGCTGATACAGGTAACTGAAAGTTATCTGTAAACAATTAAGGTCAACTTAGGTTGGCCTTAATTATTGGCGAAATGCAGTTTCCACTTGCCTTTCGCCATGGGTATTGCACAATACCGCCCCTATATCTCCCAATCATTTAGTATTTAGCAAACGATTTCGACCCATGTTACTTATCATCGATAACTACGACTCTTTTACCTATAACTTGTATCAGTATTTCTGTGAGTTAGGGGTCACTGTGAAAGTTGTTCGCAACGATGAGATTGATATTGCGGGTATCGAATCGCTGAACCCTAGCCATCTTGTTATCTCTCCGGGTCCTTGTACGCCGAATGATGCGGGAATCTCTCTGCAAGTCATTGAGCACTTCGTGGGTAAGTTGCCGATCTTAGGTGTGTGTCTTGGTCATCAAGCCATTGCTCAAGTCTTTGGTGGTGAAGTGGTGAGAGCCAGACAAGTGATGCATGGTAAAACCTCTCCGATCCGTCATAACGGTAAGAGCGTTTTTCAAGGTCTCAATAATCCTCTGACTGTGACTCGTTACCACTCTTTAGTGGTGAAAAATGGTACGCTCCCTGACTGCTTTGAACTCACTTCTTGGACAGAGTTTGAAGATGGCAGTATGGATGAGATCATGGGTTATCAACACAAAACCTTGCCGATTGATGCCGTCCAATTTCACCCTGAATCGATTAAAACAGAGCAAGGACACCAGCTTCTTGCTAACTTCTTAGCGCGTTGAGTGTTTAAATTTGGCTTTTCATTCGTTCAAATAAGCCAGTTAAACGTATTACCTCGTTCGTTAAGCGTTTTAATTCGGGCGCGCCGCGTCTTCATCCCTCTGACGCCGATCACTTTTTATAACATTTCTCCCTCTTCAGGCTAAGTTTTTAGTCTATGCAATATTATTCGCCTTATTTCCTCTCGAACCCCTTATACCGCTGTACCAGTAAGGCTTTGCTGTTGATGGATAGACGTTTAGTTAAAAAAAGCTTCATAAAACAGATTGTTTGATGCATAAATAGTCATAGGTAGTGACGTTTAGCTGGTTGTTAGGGATGGCTAAAGAATAATCTACTATTGAAAAGGTTAATTAAATGTAAATATAATGCTGCAGCGGGATTATGGCGGGACAAAATATCTTTATCTCACTTATGAACCATTACGCTTATTTGCGAAGCTTGCGGTATCGAGAAGGAATGTACGATGACAGTGGAAAATAATGTAGAACGTAGTCTTTTTAATGAGGTGATGGTGCCTTGTTATAACCCAATGGAAATGATCCCGGTAAAAGGGGAAGGCGCACGCGTTTGGGACCAACAAGGCCGAGAGTATATCGACTTTGCTGGCGGTATCGCTGTGAGCTGCTTGGGCCACTGTCACCCAGCAATGGTGAATGCCGTTACTGAGCAAGCAAACAAGATTTGGCATCTGAGTAACGTGATGACCAACGAACCTGCACTGCGTCTAGCGAAGAAGCTAACCGACGTATGTTTTGCAGAAAAAGTATTTTTTGCCAACTCTGGCGCAGAAGCGAATGAAGCAGCATTGAAGTTGGCTCGTCGTTGGGCGGCAGATGTTCATGGCCCTGAGAAGTCTGAAATCATTGCATTCAAACAAGGTTTCCATGGTCGTACTTTCTTTACTGTAACTGTAGGTGGTCAAGAAGCTTATTCTGATGGCTTTGGTCCTAAACCGGGCGATGTAACTCACCTGCCTTACAATGATATTGCCGCGCTAGAAGCGCACATCTCTGATCGCACATGTGCAATCATGATGGAACCTCTGCAAGGTGAGGGTGGCATCATCTCTCCAACCTCTGAGTTTGTGAACACGGTTCGTGAGCTGTGTGACAAGCACAATGCGCTGCTTATTTTTGATGAAGTGCAAACAGGTAATGGCCGTACGGGCAATTTTTATGCGTATCAAGGCCTAGGTGTGACACCTGATATCTTAAGTACAGCAAAATCACTCGGTGGTGGTTTCCCTATCGGCGCGATGCTAACAACGACTGAACTCGCGACACACCTAAAAGTCGGTACGCACGGTTCAACATACGGCGGTAACCCACTAGCGTGTGCCGTTGCTGAAGCGGTTGTTGACGTCGTTAGCCAACCAGAAACCTTAGCTGGCGTAAAAGAGCGTGAAGAGCTATTTCGTGACGGCTTAGCTAAGATTAATGACAAATATCAAATATTCAGTGAAGTTCGTGGTAAAGGCCTATTATTAGGCGCTGCACTAAATGACGAGTGGCAAGGACGTGCACGTGACGTATTAGTAGCAGCAGGCGAACAAGGCTTGATGGTATTGGTTGCGGGTGCAAACGTGGTTCGTTTTACGCCATCACTGGTTATTACTACACAAGAAATTGAAGAAGGCTTATCAAAACTAGACAAAGCAATCGCTACGCTAGTTTAGCCTAAGCGGCGTCATAGGAATGATCGCCATTAGAGCGATCCCATGACGTTTTGCTAAAGGCCCAAGCTTCTGGTTTTGGGCCTATTTTGCATCTGGAGGGAATATTGATGCTAGTTGTTCGCCCAATTAAACTATCTGATTACGACGCGTTGCATACCTGCGCTGTTGAGTCAGGACATGGATTCACATCTCTTCCGGTTAACGAAGAACTGTTAACCAATCGTATTACTCACTCTGAATACAGCTTCGCGAAACAAGACGTGACCGAGCCCGGTGATGAAGGCTACCTGATGGTTGGCTACGATACCGAAACCGGAGAAGTGGCGGGTACGACCGGCATAGAAGCCTCGATTGGCTGGGATGTACCGTTTTATTCTTACCACATCAGCAAAGTAGTCCACTCATCACAAAAGCTAGGCGTGAACAACGTCGTTAAGCTACTGACTTTCGGTAATAACTACACCGGGTGCAGTGAGATCTGTACGCTATTTTTGCGTCCAGATTTCCGTGGCGGCTTGAACGGTCGCTTGATGTCGAAGTGTCGGTTTTTGATCATGGCGGAACACCCAGAGCGTTTCTCAAAAACGATTTTTGCTGAGATGCGTGGTGTATCGGATGCCGAAGGCAACTCTCCTTTCTGGCAATGGCTGCAAGAGCACTTCTTCTCGATTGATTTCACGCTTGCTGATTACCTAACCGGTATTGGTAAGAAAGGCTTCATTGCTGACCTAATGCCGAAGCTACCTATCTATGTGAACCTGCTGAGCAAAGAAGCTCAGGCGGTGATCGGAGAGGTACATGATAATACGCGCCCTGCACTTAAGTTGCTGGAACGTGAAGGTTTCACTAACCGAGGCTACGTTGACATCTTTGATGCGGGGCCAACGGTTGAATGTGATTTAAGAAACATTGAATCGGTACGTTATGCGATTCGTGCTCAAGTAAAAATTGCAGAGCACTCCAGTTCTAAAGACTTCCTAATTGGTAATACCTCGTTCGAGAACTTCCGCGCAGTCGCTGCGAAAGGTGCGTATGACCAAGCAAGTGACACAGTGATTTTATCATCTGAAGTAGCAAGCGCTCTTGAAGTAAAAGAAGGCGAATTCGTTCGCATGTTAGCTCAGTAAGAGCAGCGATTATCTGTCGAAGATTTTAAGGATAGAAGTATGACTCAGTGGATAGCAGGACAATGGGTGGCAGGTCAAGGTGACGCCATGGCATCAGTAAGCCCATACAATAATGAAGTAGTATGGCAGGGTGATAGCGCAACTCCTGCACAGGTTGAATCTGCAGTAGCAGCGGCTCGTGAAGCCTTCTTAGTTTGGAAAAAACTGAGCTTTGCCGAGCGTGAAGCGATCGTGTTGAATTTTGCTGAGAAAGTTAAAGAGAACAGCGAAGAAATAGCACAAATTATTGCAAAAGAGACGGGGAAACCGATTTGGGAAACGCGTACTGAAGCGGGCGCGATGGCGGGCAAAATTGCTATCTCTATTCGTGCTTACCATGAACGTACTGGTGAAGCTTCACGTGAAGCTGCAGGCAACCAAATTGTACTGCGTCATCGTCCATTAGGCGTAATGGCAGTATTTGGTCCTTATAACTTCCCTGGTCATCTACCTAACGGTCATATTGTTCCAGCACTGCTATCGGGTAATACCGTGGTATTTAAGCCGTCAGAGCAGACACCTTGGACGGGTGAGTTTGCGATGAAACTATGGCAAGAAGCTGGCCTTCCTGCTGGCGTAATTAACCTAGTACAAGGTGCCAAAGAGACAGGTATCGCACTGGCTGATGCTAAAGGCCTTGATGGCGTGCTGTTCACAGGTAGTGCCAATACCGGTCATATCCTGCATCGTCAATTCGCGGGCCAACCGGGCAAGATGCTGGCACTAGAAATGGGCGGCAACAACCCTATGGTGATCAGCGACCAATACGGTGATGCAGACGCAACGGTATACACTATCATCCAATCAGCTTTCATCAGTGCGGGTCAACGTTGTACATGTGCACGTCGCTTGTATGTTCCAATAGGAGATAAGGGCGATCAACTACTGGATAAGCTCGTTGCTGCGACCTTGAAAATTCGTGTCGATCAGCCACTCGCTGAGCCAGCACCCTTCATGGGCCCACAGATCTCTGAAGCTGCGGCTAAGTTCATTCTGGACGCACAAGCGAATCTGCAATCGTTAGGCGGTGTAAGTCTAGTAGAAGCAAAAGCGGGTCAAGCGGCGTTTGTTTCTCCTGGTATTATCGACGCAACCAACATTGCTGAACTGCCGGATGAAGAGTACTTTGGTCCATTGCTACAAGTGGTCCGTTATCAATCGCTAGAGCAAGCGGTTGAGCTAGCTAACGACACACGCTTTGGTTTATCTGCTGGCTTAGTATCAACAGATGATTCTGAATGGGAATACTTTGTTGACCATATCCGTGCGGGCATTGTTAACCGTAACCGCCAGCTAACAGGCGCAAGTGGCGATGCTCCATTTGGTGGTCCAGGTGCTTCGGGCAACTTACGCCCAAGTGCTTACTACGCGGCTGACTACTGTGCTTACCCTATGGCTTCAATGGAAGGTGGCGAAACTCAACTTCCGGCAACGTTTAGCCCAGGTATTGAGCTTTAATTTAGGCTAATGAGTCTTAGGCTTATGCGTTAAGTTTGAAATAGGAAGCGGTGCTATCGCTTCCTTTTTCCATCACGCCCAACACCTAGATTGGGCGGTAGATAATAATAGAAAAGTATGTCACAGGCTGATGGCTGCTGACTCTGTGTCTCAGCCTCTCCCTTTCTAATCCAAATTACTAGCTTGCTAGAACCTCTGACAAGGAGTCACCATGACGCCCGATCTACTCTTTAAATCACTTTGGGACGATTACATTCACAGGCTTTGTCCATCGGCTGAGAAAGTACATCACTTGCTGAAAGAAGACGAAGCTCTGATTAATGATCACATTGCACTGCGTACTTTCAATGTTGCTCCGCTAGGTATTGAAACATTGGCTAAGCCTTTCCTTGAGCTAGGTTATAAAGCGTGTGGCGATTACTTGTTTGAGAGTAAGAAGCTAGTCGCGAAGCATTACGAGCACCCAGATCCAAATCAACCTAAAGTGTTCATTAGTGAGTTGAAGGTCGAAGAGTGTTCAAGTGACTTACAACAGATCGTTGCTAAATTGGTTGAGCAAGTCGACGTAAGCAAGCTTCAAGGCCATGAATTCTTGTTTGGTGGTCGTCTATGGGACTTGAGCTTCGCAGATTTCCAAGTGCTTGCAAAAGAAAGTGAATACGCGTCTTGGCTCGCAGCTCATGGTTACGGTGCCAACCACTTTACAGTGAGCGTTAATCAACTCGATGCTTTTGATGAAGTGCAGGCAGTGAATGATTATTTGAGCGAATCAGGCTTCACGATCAATGCATCTGGTGGCCAGGTTAAAGGCTCTCCAGAGGTCTTATTAGAGCAATCATCAACAATGGCAGATAAAGTCCCAGTTTCATTTGTTGAGGGCAATGAGATGATTCCTGGAGGCTTCTATGAGTTCGCTAAGCGTTATGCGATGGCTAATGGTGAGCTTTATACCGGTTTTGTGGCAGCATCGGCTGACAAGATCTTCGAAAGCACTAACGGTTAAAGAAAGATACGAGTACGGACTTTACCCTAAAGATGCAGATAGGCTTCGCTTCGAGAGTGTTTGCGCTTCGAAGCTGTAGGTGTTTCATTCGCATCTCGCATCTCGCATCTCGCATCTGCTCTCTAGATCTTTAGAAAACAAAAAAGCCACCAAATTTGCATTTGGTGGCTTTCAAATTTTAGGCTCAGTTAATCGAGATTAACGAGTGCCATATACCACGATAGTTTTACCGTGTGCAGAAATTAGGTTCTGCTCTTCTAGCATCTTCAAGATACGACCAACTGTCTCACGAGAACAACCAACGATCTGGCCAATCTCTTGGCGAGTGATCTTGATTTGCATGCCGTCAGGGTGAGTCATTGCATCTGGTTGTTTTGCTAGGTTTAGTAGCGTTTGTGCGATACGACCAGTTACGTCAAGGAACGCTAAGTCACCAACTTTTTGGCTAGTTACTTGTAGACGGTTTGCCATTTGCGCTGATAGACGCATTAGGATGTCTGGGTTCACTTGGATAAGTTGACGGAATTTCTTGAAAGAAATTTCAGCTACTTCACAAGGAGATTTTGCACGAACCCAAGCTGTACGCTCTTGGTCTTCTTCGAATAAGCCTAGCTCACCGATGAAGTCGCCTTGGTTTAGGTAAGAAAGAATCATTTCCTTACCTTCTTCGTCTTTGATAAGAACTGCCACAGAACCTTTAACAATGTAGTACAAGGTTTCTGCCTTTTCACCAGCATGAATCAAAGTACTTTTTGATGGGTACTTATGAATATGACAGTGTGAAAGGAACCACTCTAATGTTGGATCGGTTTGAGGTTTACCTAGAACCATAATATCTCACTTCCTCTGCAGGGTATGCTTGCCGCTTTCCGTATTTTAGCTAAGCCTGGATTGACTTGTAGGATAAGAGCACTCGTTGAGCGCTGCAAGCTATCTTGTGTTTCGTTTAAGAATAGTATCCTTTTTCAGGTACTATTTCTTGATTTTAATCGTGACCAAGCTACGATTTTTTACGCAAAATTGTGCACATGATCACGGTATGAAAAGTAATCAACCAGAATGGTGCTCTGTTAACCAATTTTTCCGGTTTCGATGAGTTGTTGTAGGATCGGCCTTACAATGAGCTCCATAGCAAAACTCATCTTCCCTCCTGGTACCACAAGCGTGTTGTGGCGAGACATAAATGAGCCATCAATCATAGCTAAAAGGTAAGGGAAATCGACGTTTTTGATGCCGCGCAAACGTATAACAACGAAGCTTTCGTCTAAACTTGGGATCCCTTTAGCGTTGAGAGGGTTTGATGTGTCTACCGTTGGAACACGCTGAAAGTTGATGTGAGTACGCGAAAACTGAGGAGTAATGTAGTTAAGGTAATCATCCATCGAGCGAACAATCGAGTCCATTACTGCTTCACGAGAATGACCACGATCGCGTGTGTCGCGAACGAATTTCTGGATCCATTCTAAGTTGACGATAGGTACCATGCCGATCAGCAAGTCGACGTGTTGAGAAACATTGATATCGCCATCAACCACACCGCCGTGCAGGCCTTCGTAAAACATCACATCTGAATTTTCTGGGATCTCTTGCCATGGCGTAAAGGTGCCTGGCATTTGATTGTAAGGAACGGCTTCATCGAACGTGTGCAGGTAGCTACGTACCTTGCCTGTACCTTCGTTACCGTATTTACGGAAGAACTCTTCTAGCGCACCAAAGTCGTTGGCTTGTGGACCAAAGTAGCTGATGTGCTTACCTTGCTCGCGCGCTTTACGGATCTCGACATCCATCTCTGGTCGAGTGAAGCGATGGAAACTATCCCCTTCAACCCAAGCGGCCTTCACGTCCATCATATTGAACATTTTACGGAAGGCTTCTGAGGTGGTGGTGGTGCCGGCTCCTGATGAACCCGTCACCGCAATAATTGGATGTTTAGCGGACATGACAACCCTTGTCTTTTGAGTAACTTACTTGTTAGCAATCGTTTACCACTATAACACGGCTCCTTTATGAGCGCAGCCTAGAAGCGTTTTGTGACTTGAATATCAACGGTTTCATGCAGCTCAGAAAATACGATACTGACTTCTCCTGAGGCTAATTGATGTTTCACTTGGTCAATCTTGTTTTGCAATGAAACCTCTACATCACCGTAGTCTGTACCTTCACGCAGCACGAACTCTTTGATGAGGTTTTCCAGTGTTTCTGGTGCAATGTCTTGCCATGGGATGATCATAAATACTTCTCTCTTTTATGTTCATGGATATGTTGATAACTATGTTTATTAATTAGTAATGTTTTTACTTCTATTTACTAAGGCTCGGTCATTATGCCGAATCTTGGATACTTTCATAGTAGGCTGGCAATGCTTCTTCTAGCCAAAACCTGGGCTTGAGCGTGCTACCGGTAATGAACCCCACATGGCCACCTTTCTGAAACAAGCGATAATCAATATTGTCTGGTAGTACGAATTTTGGAATAACATCATCAGTCATGAAAGGATCGTCTTTAGCATGAATGATCTGAGTCGGTAGCTTAATCTTATTCAGTTTTGGAAGCGCTGAACATTGAGCATAGTAGTCTTGAGCATTCTTAAATCCATGCAGAGGCGCAGTGATCCTTTCATCAAACTCATACAGTTTGTCTATTTTTTTGATGGTTTCAGCGGAGATACCTATTTTTTCTTGTAACAGCTTAACCTTTTTCAAGGCATTCGATTTGAGTGAGTTGAGCAGGTATTTTTTATAGAGCCTAGAGAAGCCTCTTTCAATACGACTGGAGCAGCAAGCTAAATCAAAAGGAGCAGAAACTATCGTTGCCGCCGACAGTAATGGGTCGTCCGCATACTCAGCCAAGTAGTTCGCCAGCATGTTTCCGCCTAGAGATATACCAACCGCAACCTTTGGGTTATTGGGAAATTGCGCGTGTAAGTGTCGTAGAAAGAAACGAGCATCTTCTACTTCTCCTGAATGGTACGCGCGAGCCAAGCGATTCGGTTTTCCGCTGCATCCTCTAAAGTGCATCATCACGGATAACCAACCATCTTTAGCAAACGCATTCATCAGTCCATTGGCGTAAGGGCTTTCAAAGCTGCCTTCCAAACCGTGGAATAGAACGAAAATGGGCTTATTATTCGCATCTCCTCTGCTTTTATTATCACTATTGGTGCTATCTCCCTTAGGGTCCTCGCTCCATGCAAGGTCGAGGAAATCACCGTCGGGAGTTTCTAAGGTTTGCCATTGAGGATCAAATAACGCCTGCTTTCTAATAAACCGTGGCACTAAGGTTTGTAAGTGCGGATTAGAGAGACCAGCCGCTGCGGTAAATATTGTCATAAAACAGTCCATGCTTCTTTTATGGGCTTTGATAAAGTGTTGAGCTTTTAGTGAAACGCCCATGTTTTTATTTGAGCTTGGTTGATTCTCGGCATAAGCGCAAGAGTTTCACTCATACAGGTTACAAAACAGGTTGTAGGTAACTGGTTGAATACTATCGAGGTTAAGCTCTATATATTGCTAATAATCCGAGCCACCATCGCGTGAACACGAAGAACGATAGTCCCCAATAAGCTTGGATCTTGATCTAACAAAAGGAAAAGGGAATGCCTTAGGGCTGAGGGGCTGGTTCAGAAAAAGCAACATAGAGGTTTTCTGCCCCTAATAATCGACAGTATTGAAAAGCGAGAGGCGCTTGTTGGTTTGCGAAAAGCTGAAGAGAGTTTATGTAGTCGACGAGATCAGATTGTTGTTGTTTCTCTAGTTGTAATTCGAACTGTAAGGCTTCACGGTAGAGTGAATCAACAACGTGTGCTTTGAGATGCTTACGTAGCTCTCGATAACTATGAAGCAGGGTTTCAGAGCGGCTCAAACACTGTTGAACTTTGTGCCACTCTTCTTCGGCAAAAGACAATTGCTGCTCATCAAGCCATTTGAGCAGCAGCAGTAGATTGACGTTGCCGTGAAACTGGTTTTGTAAAGCTAGGCACGCATCCTTTACACCACGCACACTGTAATACTGAAGGCTAAATTGCCATAGTCGTTCCAGTGTTAGTGATATTGGGGCGTGCTCTGGGCTCATAAGCTATCCATATCCTGTTCCATCTGCTCAAGCTCTTCTTGAGTGGACATCCAATCCATTTCAACTTCTTCTAGCTGTGATTTACTGCTCGCTTGGAGAGCGAGTACTTTATTCAGTTTAGCCTTATTTTCAGCTTCATACAGTGAAGTGTCGGATAATTCTTGCTCGGCTTCTTTAAGAGCCAACGTTAATTTATCCATCTGCTTTTCAAATTGACTCAGCTTTTTACGAATTGGTGCCGTTAGTTTACGGAACTCTGCTTCTTTACGTTTCTGATCTTTTTTTGCTGCTGCACTGTTGGCGCCGTCTTTTGCTGGTGCCAATGCTTGTGCTTCTTTGCGTTCAACTTTCTGCTGTTCGGTTAGCCACTTGTAGTAATCGCTTAGGTCACCATCAAACGGTGCCACTTGGCGGTCGTGTACCAAATACAAATCATCGGTAGTCGCACGGAGTAGGTAACGGTCATGCGATACGATAACCATTGCGCCTTCAAACGTCTGCAATGCAAACGTCAGCGCCTGACGCATGTCGAGATCCAAGTGGTTGGTTGGTTCATCGAGCAGCAACAGATTTGGTTTTTGCCATACTAGTAGCGCCAGAACTAAACGCGCTTTTTCACCGCCTGAGAAGGGGGCTACTTTATCGAGCGCTTTTTCACCTTGGAAACCGAAGCTACCTAGGTAATCACGCAGTTGTTGCTCTGTGTGTTTAGGGGCAATCTGCATCATGTGTTGCAGCGGTGTTTCTTCTGGGTGCAGCGTCTCTAATTGGTGCTGTGCAAAGTAACCCATCTTAACGCCTTGTGAATAGCTCAGTTCACCACCTTGCTGTTTCAGTTCGCCAGAAAGGAGTTTAATCAGTGTTGACTTACCAGCGCCATTTCGGCCAAGTAGACCAATACGACTGCCCGGTACTAGGTTCAAGCGAATCTTCTCTAGAATCAGGTTGTCATCGTAACCCGCAGAGACTTCATCCATCATCATGATTGGATTTGGTAGCGCGTCTGGTTCTCTAAACTCAAAGCTGAATGGGTTATCAAATTGAGCGGGCAGCACTTGTTCCATTTTCTCTAATGCTTTGATACGGCTTTGCGCTTGGCGAGCTTTTGAGGCTTTGTAGCGGAAACGGTCAATGTAGCTCTGCATATGAGACATTTGTTTCTGCTGTTTTTGGTACATCGCTTGTTGCAGGATCAGTTTTTGCGCGCGTTGAGTTTCGAACGATGAGTAGTTACCGGTGTATTCATTGAGCTGCTGGTTTTCAACATGCACGATGCGGTTGACGATAGGATCCAAGAAATCTCTATCGTGCGAGATAAGAACGAGTGTGCCAGGGTAGTTTTGTAACCAGCGTTCTAGCCACATTACTGCGTCTAAATCCAAGTGGTTGGTTGGCTCATCGAGTAGCAGTAGGTCACTGCGGCACAATAGGGCTTGCGCTAAGTTCAAACGCATACGCCAACCACCCGAGAACTGGGTTAGGTTCCATGTCATTTGTTCTTGGCGAAATCCTAAGCCATCCAATAGCTCAGCAGCACGTGCTTTGATGCTGTAACCACCAATGGTTTCAATTTTGCCGTGGATCTCTGCTACTAATGTGCCGTTGTCGGCTTGTTCAGCTTTCTCTAGTTGATCTTCAAGGCCGCGATATTCACGGTCGCCATCAATCACGTATTCAATCGCTGTTCTTTCTAGTGCTGGCGTTTCTTGAGCAACCCAAGCCATTTCCCAATGGGCTGGTTTACTGAATGAGCCAGCATCAATAGACAGCTCGTCTTTAATTAAGGCGAACAGCGTAGATTTACCACAGCCGTTTTTACCAACCAAACCGATCTTGTCGCCAGGATGAAAAGTCGCAGATGCTTGGTCGAGGAGTGGCTTACCGCCGCGTAGCAATTGAATATCAGAGAAAGTAATCATATAGAGGTAGCATAGAAATTAGAGGTGAACAGACGCCTGCATAGTAGGCTGAATCCAGATAAAAGTCGATCACAATGCAATTTGCGTTATGATGCCAATAACATATTAATAACTTTTATTTAAATTCTAGTGGCCTTGCCACCGTTTAGCCCTTAAAGGAATGTTTCAAAGGAATGAGTATTACTCCCTCGATAGACAAACCCGTGCCAAAGGTATTAGTGATCTATGCGCACCCAGAGCCGCAAACCTCTATCGCTAACCAGATCATGGTTAAAAAGATAGAGTCGCTTGGGAATGTTAAAATCCACGATCTTTATGCCCTCTATCCTGACTTCTTTATTGATGTGCCTTATGAGCATGAACTGCTTCTGCAGTACGATGTGATTGTATTCCAACATCCTTTGTTTATGTACTCATGCCCTTCGTTATTGAAGGAATGGTTTGACCGAGTATTAGGCAAGGGCTTTGCGTTTGGTGAGCAAAGTGCACTTAAGGGTAAGCATTGGCGCAGTGTTATCACCACGGGTGGTAAAGAAGAGGCGTTTGGTGCTGCAGGCTATAATAAGTATCCCTTACAAGAGATCTTGCAACCGTTTGAGCTAACTGCCGCTTTGTGCCAGATGCACTGGATGTCACCTTTAGTTTTACATTGGGCTCGAAATGTCTCGGATATGACGCGTTACCAACACGCTGAAGAATATCGAAATTGGTTGCGAGATCCGCTACAAGATATAGGAGCAAATGATGGCTCTGACTAATGATTTCCTACAAAGTAGCGCTATATTTTTAGCGGCGGCTGTGGTTGCGGTTCCTATCGCGCAGCGAGCAGGCTTAGGTTCAGTATTAGGTTACTTATTAGCGGGTGTCGCTATTGGTCCATGGGGGCTTGGCCTAATCAGTGACGTAGAGGCCATTCTACATTTCTCAGAGTTCGGGGTGGTGCTGCTGCTCTTCCTTATTGGTTTAGAGCTTAACCCCAAAAAACTGTGGCAGATGCGGGCGCCTATTCTCGGCTTAGGGGGGGCGCAAGTGTTGATCACCACCTTGATTATTACCGCCATCGCCTGTTTGTTCGGATTGACTTGGCAAACTAGCCTCGTGATAGGTATGGGGTTAGCCTTATCTTCGACAGCCATCGCCTTGCGCGTTATTGAAGAGCGAGAGCTTGGTGGTAAAGAAGCGGGACAGTCAGGCTTTGCAGTCTTACTTTTCCAAGATATTGCAGTAATCCCTATGTTAGCGGTGTTGCCTCTGCTTGCGGGCAATACGGGCGGTAGTTGGGCTGACATGTTGTGGATGCTAGGCGGCGTGATTGGCTTACTTGTTGGTGGTCATTTCTTACTGAGACCACTATTCCGCTATGTGGTCATGAGCGGTGTTCGTGAGTTGTTTACCGTTGCAGCGCTGCTATTGGTGATTGGTATTGCCGTCATCATGCAGCAGATTGGTTTGTCGATGGCGCTGGGTACTTTCTTAGCGGGTGTTCTTCTAGCAGAAAGTGAATATCGACACGAGCTTGAAATTGCGATTGACCCATTCAAAGGGTTATTGCTTGGCCTGTTCTTTATCTCTGTGGGTATGGCGGTGAACTTAGGTTTACTAGCCGAAAGCCCATTCGCGATACTGATTGCAGTTTGTGCATTGGTCGTGTTGAAAGGTTTGGTACTGTATGCACTTGCCCGTATCTTTGGTACACAGACAAAAGCGCGTAGCCGAATGGCGATGATACTCAGCCAAGGTGGTGAGTTTGCCTTTGTTATTTTTACTGCGGCGAGTGCACAGGGTATTTTAAGTGGTGAACAGGTATCGTTCTTACTGGTCGTGGTGAGTTTATCAATGGTGACTACGCCATTGATGCTTAAGCTGCAAGACCGATTCTTTGCTCGTCAACTTAATCAAATCAGTGAAAGCGCGATGTCTTCTGATGTGGTTGATCGTAGCCCTAGAGTGATCATTGCTGGTTTTGGTCGTTTCGGTCAGATCATTGGTCGCTTGATGTACGCTAATAAGATTCGTATCACCGTCCTTGAAAGTGATGCCAGCCAAATACATATCCTTAGAAAATTCGGCTACAAGGTATTTTACGGTGATTCAACTCATCTAGAACTGTTACGTGCCGCAGGCGCTGATAGAGCGGAGGCGATTGTACTGTGTACTGACTCTCCCGATGAAATCATGAAAACCGTCGATTTATGTAAGCAGCACTTCCCGCGCTTAAAGATCTTAGCGCGTGCACGAAGCCGTGTTGAAGCCTATCAATTACTTAACCATGGTGTGAGCAACTACTCTCGTGAAACTTTCCTTGGAGCATTAGACTTAGGACGTCAAACATTGACTGAACTTGGCATGCATCCATATAAAGCGAAGCGAGCAGAAGCACATTTTAGGAAATTGGATAATGGTATGCTCAAAGAGTTACTTCCTCAGCACAACGAAGATGCCGAGCTAGCTCAAAGAGCGAAAGAGGCTCGTAAAGAGCTGGAAGAAATTTTTGGACACGAGATGGAAAATGATCATCAGTCTCGAAACTATTGGCAGTAGCCTGAGTCTAGAGTGAATAACCCGAGCTTAGGAATATAACTGAACTCAGAAATAGCAGTCTAAAGAACCAACCTAATAATAAACGCGGTCTCTGCTTAGTTTCTAATAGAGCGGGCGGGATGAACTGCGAATCCAGAGTAGTAAAGGACATTAACGTGAAACAGAAAAAACGCTTTATCGCTGGGGCGAGCTGCCCAAGCTGCAACACTCAAGATACTCTTCGCTGGTGGATAGAGAATAATATCGAATTGGTGGAATGTGTTGATTGTAATTTCAATGAGCAGCGGAAACCGAAAACTGTAGAGAAATCTGAACACGCGAATCAAGAAATGATCGGTATTTTTAAACCAGAATGATTGAGTTTCACTAATTCATCCCCATAATACCGGGTGTATAAAATTTATTCCTAGGCTCAACTGTTCGAGCCTAGTCCAAACCTCCTTGGAGCTCTCATGAAAATTGAAAAGAACGTAGTAGTTAGTGTTGCATATCAAGTGAAACTTGAAGATGGCGTAGTAGTTGACCAATCAACTGCAGAAGCTCCACTAGATTACCTTCACGGTCACAACAACCTAATTACAGGTCTTGAAAAAGAGCTTGAAGGCAAAGTTGCTGGTGACAAGTTCTCTGCAACGGTTACTCCAGAAGACGCTTACGGTGAACACAACGACGACCTAGTTCAACGTGTTCCTGCTGACGTATTCCAAGGTGTTGAGCAAATCGAAGTTGGTATGCGTTTCTTAGCGGATACTGACCAAGGTCCAATCCCAGTTGAAGTGACTGAAGTAGATGGCGACGAAGTTGTTGTTGACGGTAACCACATGCTAGCTGGCCAAACTCTAACGTTTGACGTTGAAGTTGTAGCGGTTCGTGAAGCGACTGAAGAAGAAGTTCAACATGGTCACGTACACCAAGAAGGTGGCTGTGGTGATCACGACCATGATCACGAAGGTGGTTGTTGTGGTGGCGAAGGCCATGACCACGGTGAAGAGAAAAAAGAAGGCTGCTGCGGCGGCGGTAGCTGTGGTTCTCACTAATACCGAATGAACGGTTTAGATTAAGAATCTTGAAAGCCTCCTTTGTTGGAGGCTTTTTTCGTATTGGTGTCTAGCTTTTTGACCTCGCTTTTATCTACCAAACTAAGTGTCCGCAAATCTAAGCATTCGTAAAAAGTTTGGTTTTCGCTATCAGACATAGAACCATGGATGTGATATTGATAGGCACAACATTATAAGACGACATCAGTGGAGAGTTTGCATGTCACAACCTTTTTCAATTGCCATTCATGGTGGTGCAGGAACCATCTTACGAGAGCAAATGAGCGATGAATTAAAAACGGGTATTACCGAGGCTTTGGAAAAGTCAGTTTTAGCTGGCTATCAAGTACTGCAATCGGGCGGTGATGCTCTGGATGCGGTGGTGGCATCGGTTAAAGTGATGGAAGACAGCCCGCATTTTAATGCCGGTAAAGGTTCGGTTCTGACTCATGATGAATTTGTTGAGATGGATGCTTCTGTTATGCACGGCCGTGAAATGGATGCGGGTGCGATTGCTGGTGTCCGTCATATCAAAAACCCGATTGAACTTGCGCGTGATGTGATGCTGAAAAGCGATCATGTGTTGTTGATTGGTGAAGGCGCTGAGAAGTTCGCCTTTGAGCATGAGTACACCTTCACCGAGCAGGATTACTTCTTTACTGAGCGTCGCTACGACCAGCTTCTATCAATGAAAGAGAAAGGCATCTTTGCTTTGTCGGAAGCAAAATACGACGAGCAGCAAGCCGAGAAATACCCTGACGACAAAAAATACGGAACAGTTGGCGCGGTGGCGTTAGACCAAGCAGGTAACCTAGCAGCTGCAACCAGCACTGGTGGCGTAACCAATAAGAAATACGGTCGGGTGGGTGATTCTCCGATTATTGGTGCGGGAACTATTGCTGAAAATGGCAACGTTGCCGTCTCAACAACCGGGATGGGTGAGTTCTTCTTACGTAAAATGGTCGCCAGTGATGTCGCAGCACGAATGCGTTATCTGAAGGAAGATGTGCACACCGCTTGTGAAACGATCATTCAAGGTGAATTGAAAACCATGGGTGGAGAAGGCGGTTTGATCGCTATCGATGGCCAAGGCGATATTCATTTTGGTATGAACAGCTCAGGAATGTACCGTGCAAGTGTTGATACTCAAGGTCGTGTTGAAGTGAAGATTTATGCCGACGACTAAGTTGGTATTGGCTTAATTGGCTGTAACTTATTCACTGAGATGGAATAAACAAAAGGGCGACAGATAAGCATCTGTCGCCCTTTTAGTTTTCTATGTCCCGCCCTGACATGTGTTTACACATCGAGGACGAGAGACTAACGATATGCGTCGCTAGAATCTATTCGTCATTTTGAACTGCGCTTAATAGTGCGGAGGTGGCGTCTCTTCTGATGCGTCAGCTAAGTTGGAGCCATCCATATTTTTCACTTTACCCACCACGAACTTCATTTGATCTTGCATTCTCGTGATCAACATCTGTTGTTGGCTAAGCGCTTCATTGAGTTCTTCAATGGTTTGTTCTTGGAAAGCCAACTGACATTCTAGGTCATTCACACGGCTTTCTAGTTGTTCCATTCGCTTTTCTGTCATCGTTCTAATCCACATTCCAAGCTTGGGCGATGCCCGCAGAGGTGCCCGATATCACACGGTTCTTTTCATCAAAGGCTGCATCATACACTACCGCACGGGGAGGGCGAGCATCTTTTAGTGGCTCAGCATCGTGACGAGAAATTCGTTTTCCATCTTGAGTATTCCACACACTCACTTGGCTTGATGGCGTACCTGTCACCAGCATACTGCCGTTATCAGAAAAGCGAGCGCTAGAGAATATCAGCTGTCGAGACCAGCTCTGCAATTGCGCTTGAGGTTCACCTGTTTCCAAATCCCATATCATCGCTTGGTTGCCGCCATCGGAAGTAAAAGCTAATTCTCCATCCCGTTGTAGTGCAACTCGTACTACTCTTTGTTCATGCTTGAAGGTACGTAACACTAAGCCTGATTCGGTGTCCCAAAGGTAAGCTTTGTAGTCGTTACCGCCTGATAATGCGTAGCGCCCATTCGAAGAAAGGGAGACTGAATTTACTTTTTCTCTGTGAGCGAGGAACTCCAGACGGCGTCCGGTGACTAAGTCCACATAGATAGCTTTGCCATTAGATAGGCCAAGCAAGACTTTTTCACCATTGCTAGAAATATCGACATCACGAATCAAGCCATCGGAAATAGACCAGAGCCCCTCAGCCTGAGTCCAAGATAAGTCCCAAACGGCGAAGTTCATCTGGCTGGCGGTAATGGCAAAGCGGCCATTGTCTGAGATGCGGATTCGCGATACTTGGTTTTCGGATTGGTCTTGGGGGCCAAGTTGAGCGAGTTCTTTGTTTTGATCTAAATCCCAAAGGAGCAGTTGTTTTTCTTGAGAGTAGAGCAGGGCAAAACGTCCATCTCTGCTGAGTGCAAAGCTGGTGGCGCCATTGGGTTCTATTTCCCAACGCTGATCATCATCCTGGAAGAAAAAGCAACCATTTAACAAGGTGATGACAATTGTATATAGCAATGAGTGGAAAAATATTCGCATCACATCTAATAATCCGGTTTGTGTCGAAAGACATATGACTAGTATATTGTTATAACTAACGTATTCACACCAATCTAATCATTAGATTTGTGCACAATAACCAATGGCTTGGCCATTAATTGGAGAATTCAATGAAATCAGTTTTAAAAGTATCACTGCTTGCCGCAACGGTTATGCTAGCAGTTGGTTGTCAGAAAGAAGAACCAAAGGCAGAAGCTCCACAGGTTGAAGAAGTTAAAGTAGAAGCAGTAAACTTTAAAACAGAAGATGACAAAGCGGCTTACGCAATCGGTGTATCTTTCGCAAACTACCTAAGCACAAGTATTGATAAGCCAAGTGAGCTAGGCATTAACCTAGACAAAGACATGGTTCTTCAAGGTATCGAAGACGTATTCGCAGAGAAAACAGCACTGAACGAAGAAGAAACTCGCGCTGCTCTTGAAGCTCTAGACAAGCGTGTTGCTGAAACGATGCAAGCACAAGCTGCAGAAAAGTCAGCAGAAGTGAAAAAAGCGGGCGATGAGTTCCGCGCTGAGTTCGCAAAAACTGAAGGCGTAAAGCAAACTGAATCTGGCCTACTTTATCAAGTAATGACTGCTGGTGAAGGTGCTTCTCCAAAAGACACTGATACCGTTCAAGTACACTACAAAGGTACGCTAACAGACGGTACTCAGTTCGACAGCTCTTACGATCGTGGCGAACCAGCAACATTCCCACTAAACCGCGTAATCCCGGGTTGGACTGAAGGCGTACAACTGATGCAAGTTGGTTCTAAGTACAAGTTCGTTATTCCGCCAGAGCTAGCATACGGTGAGCAAGACACACCGACTATCCCTGCTAACTCAACGTTAGTGTTCGAAGTTGAACTATTAAACATTGATAACGCTGAAGCGGCTCCTGCTCAGTAATATCAGTGAGAACTCTTGTTCTCAAATTCGTTGATTGAACAAAAGCCTAACTTCAAGTTAGGCTTTTTTTATGATTTGAAGGTGAGTATTTGATTTTTAAACTTGTTCTAAATCACTAGTTGCAATGTTAGCTAGGTGTGCAATTAAAATTTTCTGATAAACTTACATAAATTTGTTGATTTTTCACACGAAGGTAAGGAATAAGTGACTACTACAGAAACAGTCAATGCGGACGTGTTACTCGAAATGGAATCAGTCCATGTCATGCCATTCAGTGAACACGATAAAATTATCTTAAGATCTTACGAGGCCGTGGTCGACGGTATCGCGAGTCTAATTGGTCCGTTTTGTGAAATCGTTTTACACTCTCTAGAAGACCTCAATACTTCTGCAATCAAAATTGCCAATGGCGAAAACACAGGTCGTCAGGTTGGATCACCGATCACCGATCTTGCGCTAAAGATGCTAAAAGATATTGAAGGTTCTAAGCGTAACTTCTCTCGTTCATACTTTACTCGCGCTAAAGGTGGAGTATTAATGAAGTCAATCACGGTTGCTATTCGCAATGGTGAAGACCGAGTGATTGGCTTGTTGTGTATTAACGTCAACTTAGATGCACCTTTCTCACAAGTGCTGCAATCTTTTATGCCGACGCAAGATGCTGACGAAGCTGCATCTTCGGTTAACTTTGCTAGTGATGTTGAAGAACTTGTTGACCAAACGGTTGAACGAACCATTGAAGAAATCAATGCAGACAAGTCTGTATCGAACAACACCAAGAACCGTCAAATAGTGATGGAGCTTTACGACAAAGGTATTTTCGACATCAAAGACGCGATTAACCGTGTTGCTGAGCGTTTGAATATCTCTAAGCACACCGTGTACTTGTACATCCGTCAACGTAAAACAGAGGATGAAGAGGGTTGTTAAGTTATACGCTCATAGTCAATGGACCTGTTTATGGTTCACAATCTGCCAGAAGTGCTTACCAGTTTGCATTGGCTCTACTAAAGCAGGGCCATAAGCTACACAGTGTATTCTTCTATCAAGACGGTGTGAGCAATGGCTCGAATCTCACTGTGCCTGCTAATGATGAATTTGATTTAGCTTCTGAGTGGCAAAAGCTTGCAAGTGAATATGATATTAGCCTTGAAACTTGTGTCGCAGCGGCCTTAAGACGAGGTGTGGTAAGCTCTGAAGAATCTGAGCAACATCAATTAAGCGGTTCTAATCTAGCATCTGGCTTCACTCAAACTGGGTTGGGAAGCTTATCTGAAGCGTTACTAACACAAGATAGGGTTGTGCAGTTTTGAGAAAATTAGCCTTTATATTTAATAGTTTTCCTCACACAACCGCGGCTGGTAGAGAAGGGCTAGATGCATTGCTCGCAGCTTCAGCTTTCAGTGAAGATATTACCGTGTTCTTTGTCGGAGATGGTGTGACACAGCTTCTCAAAGCACAGCAGCCAAGCGAAACACTATCACGTGACTACATCTCTGCATTTAAATTAATGGACCTATACGACATCGAACAGGTGTATGTGTGTCAACGTAGCCTAAATCAATTTGGTTTATCGACGGACAATCTACTCATTGATGTGACGGTTGTTGAAGTGGATCAATTAGCGCGAAAGTTAGCTCAATGCCAACAAATACTGACTTTTTAGGAAACGCTATGCTTCATATTGTAAAATCGGCAGAGAAACTAAAACTCGCATTATTGTATTCCCAACCACAGGATCAGTTTATTTTGGTCGAGGATGCTGTGTATGTTTGCCTTCCAAATCATGAGTTATACACTCAAATTTCTGCAGTTGAAGATGTGTCGGTATTAAAACCGGATCTCGACAGTCGAGGTTTACAACAGTTGGCTTCAAGTTCATTGGCTCAAGTAGACTTCGATGGATTTGTTAAATTAACGGTTTTAAACGACAAATCAGTAACTTGGTAACTATCTTTTATCATTGTGGTCAAAAATAAACCATCCTGAGCTCTAGATGGCTAAAAAAGATCTGTATATTTCTTGACACACCTCCCACTGCTGAATAGAATTTTGCGTCCCTAATTACGACTTGTAATTAGGGATAGATTTTTCACAAAGCTTACTTTCAAGTAAATTTCAGGAGCTAGTTAATGGCAACTATTAACCAGTTGGTTCGCAAACCTCGTGTAAAGCAAGTTGTTAAAAGCAACGTGCCTGCACTAGAAGCGTGCCCACAAAAACGTGGTGTATGTACTCGTGTTTACACTACTACACCTAAAAAACCTAACTCGGCACTACGTAAAGTATGTCGTGTACGTCTAACCAACGGTTTCGAAGTAACTTCGTACATCGGTGGTGAAGGTCACAACCTTCAAGAGCACAGTGTTGTATTAATCCGTGGCGGTCGTGTAAAAGACCTTCCGGGTGTACGTTACCACACTGTTCGCGGCGCGCTTGACTGTGCTGGCGTTAACGACCGTAAACAAGGTCGTTCTAAGTACGGTGTGAAACGTCCTAAGTCTTAATGCATTTTCTTTTTTAAAAGAAAGCGTTAAGTAAGGCCAAACACTATTTTATTTATTATTCTGAAAAGTTTTGGAAAAAACCTGAAGAAGACAACGGAGAATATCCATGCCACGTCGTCGCGTAATAGGTCAGCGTAAGATCCTTCCAGATCCTAAGTTCAAATCTGAATTGCTGGCAAAATTCGTTAACATCCTTATGGTTGACGGAAAGAAATCTACTGCAGAGAAAATTGTTTACACTGCACTAGATTCAATGGCTGAGAAGTCTGGTAAAGACCACTTAGCTGTATTTGAAGAAGCTCTTGAAAATGTTCGCCCAGCGGTAGAAGTTAAATCTCGCCGTGTAGGTGGTTCAACTTACCAAGTACCTGTAGAAGTTCGTCCGGTTCGCCGTAACGCTCTTGCTATGCGTTGGGTAGTTGAAGCTGCGCGTAAGCGTGGTGAAAAATCTATGGCTCAACGCCTAGCTGCTGAAATGCTAGACGCGTCTGAGAACAAAGGTACTGCGGTTAAGAAACGTGAAGACGTTCACCGCATGGCTGACGCAAACAAAGCGTTCGCACATTACCGTTGGTAATACCTTTTTAGTACTGCAAGGTTCCTTGCAGTACTTCTTTAGTTCCTATGCTTATGCTAGGAACTATTGCTATTTCTAGGGCAAGCCTTTTTTAGCGAAGTATCGCTATTAACGCATAATCTAGACATAGCAATAGTCCCTAAGTCTCGAATAAGAGGATTCAACCGTGGCTCGTAAAACTCCTATAGAGCAATACCGAAATATTGGTATCGTTGCTCACGTAGATGCAGGTAAAACAACCACAAGTGAACGTATTCTGTTCTATACCGGTCTTTCTCACAAAATCGGCGAAGTTCACGATGGTGCAGCAACCATGGATTGGATGGAGCAAGAGCAAGAGCGCGGTATTACGATCACTTCGGCTGCAACTACTACGTTTTGGCGTGGTATGGAAGCTCAGTACCCAGACCACCGCATCAATATCATAGATACTCCAGGACACGTTGACTTCACTATTGAAGTAGAACGTTCTCTGCGTGTACTTGATGGAGCCGTTGTCGTGTTCTGTGGCTCGTCGGGTGTTGAACCTCAGTCAGAGACAGTTTGGCGTCAAGCTGATAAGTACCAAGTTCCACGTATGGTTTTCGTTAACAAAATGGACCGTACAGGCGCAGACTTCTTGCGTGTAATTGAACAGATCAAGGACCGCCTAGGCGCGACTCCTGTTCCAATTCAACTGAACATTGGTGCTGAAGATAATTTCCAAGGCGTTGTCGATCTTATCAAGATGAAGGCAATCAACTGGAACGACGCTGATCAAGGCATGACTTTTACGTACGAAGATATTCCTGCAGACATGCAAGAAATGGCTGAAGAGTATCGTACAGAACTTGTTGAAGCAGCTGCAGAAGCATCTGAAGAGCTAATGGATAAGTACCTTGAAGAAGGTGAACTGACTGAAGCTGAAATCAAACAAGGTCTACGTACTCGTACCCTTAGCAATGAAATCGTACTCGCAACTTGCGGTAGTGCGTTCAAAAATAAAGGCGTACAAGCTGTTCTAGATGCCGTCGTTGATTTCCTTCCTTCTCCTGTTGATGTACCTGCTATTAAAGGTATCGATGAGAACGAGAATGAAGCAGAGCGTCACGCAGACGACAAAGAACCGTTCTCTGCACTGGCATTTAAAATTGCAACAGACCCATTTGTTGGTACTTTAACTTTCATCCGTGTTTACTCTGGTGTTGTTGAAAGCGGTAAAACGGCTTACAACTCAGTGAAGCAACAACGTGAACGTTTAGGTCGCATTGTTCAAATGCACTCAAACAAACGTGAAGAAGTAAAAGAAGTACGAGCAGGTGACATCGCAGCTATTATTGGCCTTAAAGATGTGACCACTGGTGAAACGCTTTGTGACCAGAACCATAAAATCGTTCTTGAGCGCATGGAGTTCCCAGATCCAGTTATTCAGATCGTTGTAGAGCCGCGCTCTCAAGCTGACCAAGACAAAATGACGATCGCTCTAGGTAAGCTAGCAGCAGAAGATCCATCGTTCCGTGTTGAAACGGATGACGAAACAGGCCAGACACTAATTTCTGGTATGGGTGAACTGCATTTAGATATCATCGTTGACCGCATGAAACGTGAATTTAACGTTAACTGCAACGTTGGTAACCCGCAAGTTGCTTACCGTGAAACCATTCGTGGTACAGCGAAAGCGGAAGGTAAGTTCATCCGCGAACATGGTGGTAAAGGTCAGTACGGTCACGTATGGCTTAAGCTCGAACCATCAGAAGTTGGCGAAGGTTTTGTCTTTGTAGACGAAATTGCCAACGGTATCGTTCCAAAAGAGTTTATCGCTTCAGTTGCTAAAGGTGTTGAAGAGCAGATGAACAATGGTGTACTTGCTGGCTATCCAGTTTTGGATATCAAAGCTACACTATATGATGGTTCTTACCATGAAGTAGATTCAAGTGAGATGGCGTTTACAATCGCTGCCTCTATGGCTTTCAGAACGGGTGCACTTGAAGCGCAACCAGTTCTGCTTGAGCCTATGATGAAAGTTGAAGTAACTACTCCAGAAGACTGGATGGGTGATGTTGTTGGTGATATTAACCGTCGCCGCGGCCTCATTGAAGGTATGGACGAGGGGACAGCTGGCCTGAAGATAATTCGTGCACAAGTTCCGTTGTCTGTCATGTTCGGTTACGCAACTGATTTACGTTCTGCGACACAAGGTCGTGCTTCTTACTCTATGGAGTTTAGTGAGTACGCTGAAGTGCCTAACAATGTTGCAAAAGCAATCATTGCAGAACGTGGTTAAACAAGACGGAGGCATTTTTTTTCATTTTTTGAAAGAACAATGCGTCCAAATATTGCGCTAACGAGAGTTGGCGCATAAAATAGCAATTTCTGGCGCGTCTCGCTCAATAATGAACGTGGCGAATCATAACTAGGAAGGAACACGATTG